>JAUNRT010000054.1:0-13346 GCA_030535475.1 Weeksellaceae bacterium
GTACCTGCACCAGTGAATGCTTGATCCCAAGTTCCGGCAACATCGTTGGTTGGTGATGGTAAGGTGAATTCATCGCCTTCGCAGATTTCGTATGTAGATTGTGCGAACTCAGCTTGAACTTCTTCCGTTACGTTGACTGTGATTGTTGTTGGAATACCACAGTCTGATTCCGGAGTGAAGATGTAAGTTCCTGCTCCATCAAATGCTTGATCCCAAGTTCCTGCAACGCCGTTGGTTGGTGATGGCAATGTGAATTCATCGCCTTCGCAAATGTCAAATGTTGTTTGAGCAAACTCAGCTTCGACTGATTCATTAATTTCTATATCTATAGAATTTGTTCCGGCATTACACAACTCATCTTCCGGATCTTCTGTTGTTGCAGAGATGGTGAAAGTTCCATTTGCCAAATCGGTTGGACCTGGTGTGTAGGTTGTTGTAATTGCATTGATATCATTGAATGTACCATCACCGGAAGTTGACCATGTTACAGACACCGCATTCGTTAGGTTTGCCGTAACTGTCAAGAATTGTCCTTCACAAATTTCATTGGAAGCATCAATTGTAACAGATGGTGGATTTGTACAATCGCAGTCTATCAAAGTATAGCTGAAGCTAAATTCCTCATAACACTCAGCATCTGTTGGTGTGAAGGTATAAGTGTAAACGTCATTTTCTACATTTACCGACCATGTACCTGTCACAGCGTTATCGTCTAATTCAGCAAGTTCTTCAACATTCAGTAGTTCATCCAAGCTACAAATATCTTGGCTAGTATAAGCTGCAAAAACTGTAGGTTGTGTACCTGTTACATTAACGATATAGGTGTAAGGCAGATAACAATTATTATCAGGAGTGAATGTGTAAGTAAATTCACCTTCTCCATTGTCTGAAACTGTCCATACTCCATCATGTCCTTCCGTTGACTCGAAAGGTAAATCAGAAAGGCTAGGTAATTGGTTCTCCGTACAAACGTCACCTGTAGGTAAGTTATTAAAGTTAACAGCGATTGGATCGAATAGAGTAACGGTAAATGCAAAAGCTGTATAGCACATCGTAGATGGCGTAAATGTATAAGTAGTAACCGCTCCGGAAGTTGTCGAACTCCAAGTTCCAGAAATTCCGTTATCATCCGTTTCCGGCATTTCAGAAACTACCGGCAAATCTGCTTCATCACAAATATTTATATTATTGTACTGTTCAAATTCAATCGGGTAAGGCGGTAAATTAACAACTGTAAATGTGTACACGTTTGTACAATCATCGTTCGGTGTAAATGTGAACAAATATTCATTTGTGGCTACTGTCTCAACTGTCCATACTCCTTCCAAAGCATTATCATCCTGTGTAGGGAGATCAGCGATAACTGGAATTTCTGATTGATTACAAACCTGCAAATCACCTAGTTCTTCAAATACCGGATTAATTGGATCATTAACATTAACTGTGATTTCTGTTGGCTCGCCGCAGCTTGATTCTGGTGTAAAGGTGTATGTGCCTGCGCCATCAAAATCTGCATTCCAGCTACCTACAACATTATTGGTTGGTGTTGGAAGAGTAAATTCGTCACCTTCGCAGATATCGAATTCTGTTTGAGCAAATTCAGCTTCGACTGTTTCAATAATTTCTATATCTATAGAATTTGTTCCGGCATTACACAACTCATCTTCCGGCTCTTCTGTTGTTGCAGTGATGGTGAAAGCTCCAGTTGCCAAATCGTTCGCACCCGGTGTGTAGGTTGTTGTAATAGCATTGATATCATCAAATGTACCATCACCGGAAGTTGACCAAGTAACTGATGTCGCGTTCGTTAAGGTAGCGGTTAGCTCTAATTCGTCCTCTGCACAGATTTCAGTTGATGCATCAATTGTAACAGATGGTGGATTTGGACATTCACATTCAATCAAAGTATAACTGAAGCTAAATATCTCATAACAATCAGCGTCTGTTGGTGTGAAGGTATAAGTGTAAACATCATTTTCTACATTCATTCCCCATGTACCTGCAACAGAGTTATCATCTAAAGCAGGGAGATCCTCTACATCCAGCAGCTCGTCCACACTACAAATATCTTGGCTGGCATAAGCTTCAAAATCTGTTGGTTCCGAATCCGTCACATTTACTGTGAAGGTGTATGGTAAATAGCAATCATCTGTTGGAGTAAATGTATAAGTGAATACATCTTCCTCATCATTACTTACTGACCATTCACCTGCTTGCCCTTCTGCCGATTCTTCAGGAAGATCGGAAAGGTCAGGTAACTGTGCTTCGACACAAACTGAATCAGTTGGCAGGTCGTTAAATGTTACATTTTCCGGATCATTAACATTAACTGTGATGGTTGTTGGAATATTACATTCTGCATCCGGAGTGAAGATATATGCTCCTGCTCCATCAAATTCTTGATCCCAAGTACCTGCAACATTATTGGTTGGTGTTGGCAACTCAAAGTCATCTACATCGCAGATATTAAATGTTGTTTGAGCAAAGTCAGCTTCGACTGTTTCAATAATTTCTATATCTATAGAATTTGTTCCGGCATTACACAACTCATCTTCCGGCTCTTCTGTTGTTGCAGTGATGGTGAAAGCTCCAGTTGCCAAATCGTTCGCACCCGGTGTGTAGGTTGTTGTAATAGCATTGATATCATCAAATGTACCATCACCGGAAGTTGACCAAGTAACTGATGTCGCGTTCGTTAAGGTAGCGGTTAGCGCTAAATTTTCATTAGAACAAATTGATTCCTCGGCCTCAATACTCACCCCAGGTGGATTTTCACAAGTACAATCCTCTAAAACAATAGTTAAAGTTTCCTCATCAACACATCCAAATTCATTGGATTCTGTAACCGTAAGCGTATATGTTCCCGGTTCAGAGCCGGTCCAATTTATATGGACCTGATTTCCACTTGCTGTGAGTGGTACAGTTGTTCCCTGAAAATTGCCTCCTGTTATTACCCATGCATACGTAGAGCCAGTTGAGCCTTCACCGTCATTATCCTCCATATCTACAGTGTACAACTGTGGCATCGAGTCTTGAAGGCAAAGTGTCTGGGTTGGCTGAGCGAGCAAACTACTTCCCCCCATAAAGAGGAGAAGCAGTGCTAGCTTAGATAGGTAATGATATATTGAGGCAATCATTTCTTGAATATTACGAAGTAATTAAGGTGCTGGAGCTGAAGGAACAATCGGACCAGTTACAGGAATTGGGTTAACATTAATTGTAGCGGTTGGATTTTCTTCCTCTTCTATTAGTAATGAACATTCGCCTACAGTGACTGTAGTAACAGTAAGTGTATATACACCCGGTTGTGGGTTCAGTACTGTATGTGTATATGTACCCTCTGTACCTATTACCTGATTAGTATCAGTAAATGTTTCAGTTGTTACAACTGGATTGTTACCTAATGTGGTGTGAGTAACTGTAAAAAATACTGTAGTACCTTCTTCACCTTGAATAATAAATTGCACATCTGAATCCTCGTCTAAACATATTGGTGTCTCTAATAGATCAACGGTAACAGGCTCCGGTTCCGGTAAGACATTAATAAACAAAATCTGAGGGTCACCTGCACAATCACCATCTTCTGTTGTTTCTATAACCTGAACAGTATATTGTCCTACCGGCGTCGTTCCCCAATTGATGCTTATGCTATTTCCAGAAATATCATTTATTGTATATCCTGAGGCTGTGGCAGGTAAAACAGACCATGTATAGGTTGAGTCGGGTGTTCCATTAGGGCCGTCCTCTTCATCTACCGTATAAGTACTGGTTGAGCCTACACAAACATTTTGCACTTCTTGAGCGAAGCCCATTATACCTATCAATAGGAACAATGTGCTTAAAGTGAATTGAAGTAAAGTTGATTTCATAATATGATTATTTTTTAATTATAAGTTTGAATAATGTTCAAAATAGGTTTGGGGTGTACCGTAATTGGTACCTCAAAAGGTTCATGGCAATTTTGTAAAAAGGAATAGGTGAAAACACCTACTTCTGAGGTGCTTATGCTGTCTTGTACCCACTGACCTAGAACTCCATTGCTCGGCATTGGAAGATCTTGGGCTGTATCACCCAGGCAATATTGTGTTTGCATATCCGGAAATATGGCTGCCGGGCCGGCATTTACATTTACAGTGGTTGTGCGCTGATATTCACAGCCAAATTCATCTTGTACAGTGTATGTGTAAGTGTATGACCCCGCCATGTTGAAAGGTCCTACAATTTGTGTGTTGCTCAACTGATTGCCTACGCAATTTTGCCCTGTAGGGCATGGCATAATGCCTATTGTTGGGTGTGGCGTGTCGCTTACTGTTTGTGCATCGCTTACAGCCGGTCCGTTCCCGTCATGTGACCATAAACCACCGCTCAACACAGGTGTTAAATGTTCTAAGGCACTATAGCAGGTATTTGGAAAACTGATACTCCAGCTCTCCAAAATTCCATCATCATAAGCTAATCTATCCACAATCCGTAAGGTCCAAATACCATTTAATGGTGTGCCTAACAAACCATTCATAGACTGGGATGAGTTAAAATTTTGATTTTGCCGGAAGTAGGGACGGGCTCCGCAAGGTCCTCCCCATACACTGCATGGTTGTGAAACGTTGTGTCTTGAAGAGGCATTTCCCCATACCAAACCACCGGTGTTTACTATATGATATGGCGCTACACAACCTGGCACACCATTGTGTGCAGCATTCACACAATATCCAAAAGATTGAGCATCTACACCCGGATCATCATAACCGTTAAAAAGAAAAATTTCCTGTCCGGACGGAGCACGCAAATAGATCTGCAAATCTCCTGCATAACTATGCTCGAGGTTCAAGGTAATTCTTGGAAAACAGCTAGTTGTAAGTGTTGCGCCTTCAGGAAAAAAGCCTGATAAATCTATAGTAGAAATAAAAGGATTATTGATGTTATCCGGCAATGCGGCTGTAGATCCTGTGCCTCTGGGTGGTAGGGTAACTATAGTCTGAGAAGCTGCCACACCCACCAAATTCACATTCTCTCCGCAATTTACATTCAACACTGCCGCAGATGTGCCGGCGAAATCGGGTGGTGGTAATATGGCTATTTTCTTTAAAATTGCGTCACTATAACATCCTCCAGGGTTAGCAGCAGTATAGGCTGTTCTCACTCTTAATTGCACTTGATAATAGCCGGGATTGTCAGCATAAGTATGCTGCGCTATAGGGCTAGTAGTGGTTGTACTTGTACCATCACCCCAATCCCAGTAATATTGTGAAATGGGATATCCAGGTTGATTGGAATATGAGGCAGATGCATCTAAGCTCACCACATTGGCACCCTCTGCGTAGCATATATACTCATCCTCGTTGCCACCTACCAATTGTGCAACAGGAGGCACACATGGCGCCACACAAGATATTTGAGCACGCCAGCCCGAATAGTTTATTAACCAATCACTATTGAATCTGAAAGTCAAGCATTGTCCCGGGGTTTGTGCAGTAATCACAAAAGGTTGCAGATTGCCCGAGTAGTTGGCAAATGGGGTACCCGTAGCGCTTGTGCCGAAAAATACAGATAGCACATCATAATTTGCCTCTGTGTGAAATTGAGTGAAATTCATGCGAAGCAATTGCGTAGGATTTTCGGGACAAAAAGTCATGGTGCGGTTGCTAATATCATTGGAATAATTACCGCTCACACCGCCATCATCTGTGAAGATGCCATAACAGGTGTTATAAGTCTGTCCATTATTTCCGGCAGACATAGGGTATTCTGCTTTAATCTGTAACATCCCCACAATAAACAATAGAATTACAAGCCATATTTTCATTGATTTTGCAAAACCGTATTACTTGCAAACTGTATCATTTTCAGATTGCCCTGTTTTGAATTCACTTGTCCATATTGCTGTCCCGTAACATATTCCCATACTTCTACAGAAAGCAAGCCTACAAGGCCAGCTCTCAGATAATTGCCTATAAAATCACCAATTTTCAACTGATGTGGTAATCTTGTTTTCACACTTTGCTTGTGTGTATATGACTCAATATTTTCATTTGCGTTGCTTGATGCCAACAGCCCTTTGCAACTTTGTTTTATTTCAACCATTCTTGAACAATCCAAAAAATTGCCAAGCAAATAACGCAGGCTTGATACACCAACACCAGCACTATGCAATAGCGATAGCTTCAAAAAAGTACGCTTTTTTGAAATAAAATTGATGATATGTAGCAAAAACTTTTTCAAGCCAATATTTCTTTAACTACTTTGTAAATCAAACGAAAAACGAAAATATATAAAATTTTATCATTATTTTGTTAATTTCTCTAAATACACAAATATTTCTTTAACTTTTTTCTTTCGGTTATGTAGATGAAGCTGAAATTTCACTTGTATCCGGTCTTGCATTCACAGTAACTGTAAAGGGAAATGTTTGAGGAACAACACAGTCATCATTAGGCACAAATGTATAGGTAAACACACCTGCTGTCGCTAAAGATATTTCTGTGACTATATTTTCCGGCGCTACTTCTCCCAAATACCAAGTTCCTGTAATATTTGGGTTGAAACCAGCCGGTAGAGCCACGGGTGTATTACTCACACAAAACACACTTTGTGTAGGCGGTGTAAATTCAACCTCCAATGGCTCTTCTGTAATTGTATAGGTTTCTGTGCTACTACAATTATTGCTGTCTGTCACCGTAACAGTGTAGCTGCCCGGAGCCAAATTGCTTATGCTTTGTGATGTACCAATTGAAACATTTTGAGCATTTACCCATGCATAGGTATATGGCCCTTCACCTCCGCTCACCACCAGACTTATGGTGCCATTATCTTCCCCGCAACCACTTTGGGTAATAGTTTCCTCTATTTGTAGCCCACCTAATGTCACCGTGACGGTTGCAGAGTCTTCACAAGTCACTCCCTGGTATGTGTTATTCACCGTGTAGGTAAACACCAACTCCCCATTTTCATCAAAATCATCAATGGTGACATCCGCTATTATTGGTGACCATGTACCTCCTGTATTGGGCGTACCTCCCAGGGCAGCAAACAAGGCATCAGCCGTTATTTCACTAATGCTACAAATACTTAGCTCATCATCTTCGCCAGCATATCCAGGAACTACAAAAATCCCCACTTCACTAAATTGACAAAAAGAAGGTGCATTTGGTAAAGTATAACGTACGTAATACAAGGTTGTTTCTGATTGAACCGGCCATTGTATTGGCTCGTTTGCATCTAAATTTTCAATAAAGACCCCATTCTCATTATACAAACTCCAAGTGCCGCCTGGAGTTGGCACTCCCAATGGACTGCCACTCAGCCATTCAATAACATCAATCTTCGGAATTATAGGTTCTGTGCTACAAACCACTTGTTGATCCTCTGTGCCACCAGGCGAGTAAACCGTGAGATGTATGTCAAATACTTGCGAACATGGAAAACTGGGATACGGCACCCCATTACATTGTGTGGAACTCTCTGGGGGATAAGGACAATCATTCTCATAGAATACCTCTGCTTGCCAAATTCCTGTTTCTGCAAAGGGAATTAATGCATTAGCTAAATTCACCTGCTCAGCAGGTGTTGTATATTCAGCGGTCAAATTTATGTTCTGACCACTTGGCCCCGTGAGTATCACATCATAATGTGCTAAGAGTTGTTGAAGCTCAGTCAATGGCAGGGAAAAAGGAACTCCAGCACACATCTCATAACCATTCTCCAAATCGGTGCGCAATATTGTTGCGGGAATGCCATCATTATTAGGGTCTGGGAGTGGTGCCACTATCACAGGCAATGTGGTGGTGGATAGACAGGCATCATTGGGTGTAAACACATATTCTACCGGTATTGGGTGATTGGCTGTGCCGGTATGCGCAACATTGTCGGTGTCTATGGATGTCACCGTTGCAGGCTCGTATGTCCAAGTACCTACAACAGGATTCCCATCGGCATCAAGCACTACTGGCAATTGCTCTTCATCACCCACGCAAAGCCTTTTGAGCTGCAACATGCTGGTGGCCGGGCTGGTTGTCACATTCACTATTAGTGTTGCTTGATCCAACTCCACATATAGCGGACAGCCATCATCAGTGTTCAGTATGTAGCTCAGTGAATACTCAGCAGTGGCGTTTGGTGTAAAGCTGATCGTATGACCATTGCTAATGTTATTACGATTATGAAGACTTATGCTGTCACCTATCTGCTCAGTGATTTGCACATCATAGCTACCGGACGGCAAATTGAGTGTGAGCGTCACAGGATTACCTGCACAGATGCTTGATGCAGATGCAGACATACTCACCTGCAAATCTGTTATCAGAAATGTGTAAACACCCGAATATTTATTATTGAACGAAGTGCGGTATTCCGAACAATCTGAATAGCTAGTCCAGTTGGTGGGTTCAGCAATACGCTTTATCCATTCTCCTTGATCCGTGCTGGTCAATGATCCTGTATAGAGCATAAAGCCCGTAGTACCGGATGAGGGGTTCATGTGATAGCAAGGATCAACGTCGGGATGTAAATCAGAATTTTGAGCACGGTTGTTTCCGGTTCCAGAAGGGGCAATCCACTGCTGTTTGGTGTTAAATGCATAGAGTATTTCACCCTGCCAAGTTGCATGTAAGCCTGCGTTGGCTCCTACTGTCCATTGCCCTTCGCCAAACATATACAATTGATCTCCATTCGCAGCCATATTAAACGCATTACCACCATTCAGACTAGTAAAAGCCCATTGATCGGTATTTCCCAAAGGTGTTATAAAAGTTGGTAAAGAAGCACTTGTTCCTGGAAATCGAAAAGTGAGAAGCGTACCACGCGGTATAGTTGGACCAGTGTTTGTGAACTGGATCAAACCCTCTGTATTGTTCCACTTATTAGAAGATAAATGGTATCCGTTGTCTGTAAGTGTAAAAATGGTTCCGGGCTTTATATCTCTGAAAAAAACAAAAGATATTACATCTTGTCCTGATGCTCCATCTGGGCAACTATCGTTGGCATTCACTCCTACAATGGCGGCATCACCTTTCCTCAGCACTGTTGGCTGCGCATGCAATGCGCTAGCACCCAGCAACAAAAGTACACACAGCATCGCCCAAGCGTCACCAGATCTCTTTGCACCCAAAATAGTGTGCAAGCTTGCAATAGCTTTGTGAGTGTAGCTATTCATTTGGTGCTATGTTTTATTGGCTTCAGGTGCAATTCTTCTTAGTATATAGTTTGACGTGAAAATACCTCTTGCGTTGCAAGCACAGTATTTCTCATTACAAAAATACAATGTTAATAAGTTATTAAAAAAATCTTAGCATTAAATTTTGGTTATATGTTGATAATATTTTTTCATTTCCGCAATATTAGCAGATTTTCATTTTCACATTCACAAGAGTCATGCTCAGGATAGCACAGAAATCAGTTCCTATTTATGTAATATGTGAGGAATTTGCTTAGAAATTTAGCATTGGCAGGGTTTCAATTTTTTTCTTTTTTTTATTTGGGGGGCTCCCGTAAATACGGGACCGGGCTTTTAGCTAAATCCTGCTGGTCCGTGCATACAAAACCCCGCTGTGCCGTGTCTCTTAGGAGCCACGGCACAGCGCGTTTTGTACTATGCACGGCCTGGCGCAGGATACCGCTGCAATCCCTGCCCCGGTAGTTTTGGCTACGCCAAAAACTACCTGTGCTGCGCAGATTGGGGGTAGGCTTTTTTCTCTAGCGGCAAAAATTTCGGGAATTTTCGATTGGAGAATTCTTTACATCTTGCTTTCTGCTATGCTCAACTGGTTTTGCCGCACAAATTGCTGTAATTGGCTATGGTTTTGCCATTTTCATTTTCGCCAAATTGTGAGTATTGCCAATGAAAATGGGACAAAGCACATTTCATATATCCCCAGAGGAGCGAAAAAAACTACTTTTCTACAATGCTCTCCACCGCAGAAGTGAATACTAATGGTAGGCAAAACAATTTACTTCCACTTTGTCTCAACAGGCTTGGTAAATTTTGTGTTTGTGAGTTTTATGAAGCATTGTGGCTATGATTGGAGTATTTAGTCTATAGAATAGATGCTCTACCGGATGTATGGACGCAAAACTCTCCCACACCAAGCGCCGGTGCGATCGCGGCAGGTAGTAGGCGGATAGCCCACAGGTGCCGGGTGATGGTAAAATGTGCAGGCAGAGCTTATGGAATAAGCGTCGCCGCCATTTTACTCACCCGGCACCGAGGACTTGGAGCCGGATACCGACCCACTGTGGCACCCGAAATTTTGCCGGAATGGGCGTTGGCTAATTTTGGTGCCACAGTGGGTGCCGCCCAAATAAAAATTCTGATAATACTATAGATGAGCGGCTAGATGTGGGTAGTGCTTGTGGTGTTGTGATTTGTGCATATGCCGGCTGTGGTGCTTTGTGGGGTGTAGTGCAGGCTTGTTTGCAGGCATGTGCTGGTGGGTATGCACGCACATATATGGGGTAAGCAGGTATGGGCTTGCGGGTTACCGGCTTGGTGGCGCTGCCTTATGCTATGTGGATGTGGTGTATGCTGTGCCGAGGCATCACTGATATAGGGTCCACACTTCACCATTGTAAAAGGCCATGGCGCGTGTGCGCTGCTCATAGACCCACATGCCGGGCTCCGGATTGCGCACATTGACTACGCTCTCTACTACAGGAAGCACCATGGCTTTGGTGTCATCATTGAGCACTAAAACACCGGGGGGCGCCGCATCTTCCACTCCTATGACTACACCCTCACCTACCTCTACCAGCGTGGAATCTACGGGCTGGAAATCATAGTTGGGTGAGGCTTTGGAGAGTGTTTGCGGACCTTGATTGATGGTGAGTATTTTCACTTGATTGTCTGCTGCGTCTATGAATATGGTACCCGGCACGCTGGCTGCATCTAATTGTGTGACTACAGGCAGCACTATGCCTTTGGCATTGCGCAGGGCATTTTCTTCATCTAGCTGATCATTGAATTCTAGTATGACTCTGGAGTTGGTGATATATGCTTGCTCTATGGCCACTTGGGCTTGAAGCAGCGCGCTGCCGGCAAGGGCTAGGGTGAGGAGGATATGTTTCATGATTTGATTTGGGATTATATGATTAGTGGTTGAGGTGAATTACTCCGTGCAGGCTGTACCGCATATCCATTCTGTGCCGTTGTAGAACATGAGGCAGTCTTGGGTGGTGTTGAAGACTACCATACCTTCTACGGCATCGCTGCCTATGGCTTCCATTTGGTCTTGGCTCATGCGGGTAGGCACAAAACCTTTGCTAGGAGATTCTAGTTTGAGAAAGCTACTATTGGAGTTGGTGACCCAAGTGCTGTCTGTGCCTCTATTGAGGGTGGAAATACCCACGTGAGTAGGCTCCGCATCTATACGCGTGAAAGCCGGGCGCTGGCAAGTGGGGCGCATGCAGGAGAAGCCGTCTGATTGGTTAGTGGCAGTGAGTCCAATTTCTCTGAATCCTTCTATTGGTATGCTACCCTCTGTTTGACCTAAATACTGAGCATTTACACGAAAAACGCTTTCATATGGTACTCTGTAATCAAATATTTCCCTAGTTGCTTGTGTTTCTACATACAAATTATTGTGCCTATCAATAGCTAAACTGGATGCACCAAAGCCTAAATTATAAGTGCTTCTAGGCAAATTATTAATGGGAGCACCAAGAGTAAAAGGCACACCTAAACCTCCGGCAAATAAATCTTCACGATCTATCCAGCCTATGCTATACCTAATGGTTGTGTGCAATCTATTTAGTTCTTCTCTAAAAGACCTATAACGGAAAAAATAAACGCGCTGATCTTTTTCGCTCCAAGCAAAATCTCCGGACAACCATTCCACCATGTAAAGAGCAGGATTGGTTTCGTTTTCAGATACTTGAATAGGTGTTCTTTGTAACTGACCACGTATTACTTCTTGGCCATATGTAGGTGAGGAAGTGTCTGTGAGGTCTATGATGATGTAGAATCCGCTCTGGTTGAATAAAATCCAATATCCATCATCTGTGATGTCCCCTCCTCCCCAATTATAATATGGATTGCTATTAACCGGAGGAATTATGCTGGTTGTCTCAACCACTGTACCATTCGGATTTAACACCATTGTTGCTGGCGCTACACTATCATTTGGTATTCTGTAAGCATGCACCACACCAGTAATTGGATGTCTACCTATGGCATTGTAATCAGCCCTAGGACTTATAGTATCATTGGGTGTAATACTGTTAATCGGTATACTAGCATTATAACGTTTAATTTGATTGCCTCGTCTATATATGAATTGATCTTGTTGGCAAGTCCACGGTGTCCATCCCGTGAATTGCGCATCGGCAGCTACCATGCAAAGCACAGCAGCAAAAAAATAAAGTTTTTTCATAAACAATAATAATATTTCCGGCTTGTAACAGCCATATGCTAAGTATGTTACCAAAAGCATGCCTAATTTTCACAAAATTTTAAGGAATTTGGCAAAACTTTGGTTTTTGGGAATGTTGGTGGATTAATTTGCGAAAGTTATTGGGTTTTTTGCGGTAAGAAACTTTAGCGGAAATATGCGTGGTGTTAGAAGAAAAGAATTTAATATTGAAGACGCTCTATGATTTTACCGGTAGGAATAAAAGTATTATCAGTCATGAAATTTCTTATTTATACAAAAATGTACAAAATAAGCAGGTTTAAAACTGCTTATTTTTACAAAAGGTGAGAGAATAAGAAATTTTTGAGGGATCTTTAGGCTTATTTTGTGAATGCTTTTTGAGATAGGTGGATTTTTTGGAGGTATTTGGGGGAGGTATTTTGGTAAAGTACAAGAATTACTTTGCCAAAGTTACCGGGTTTGAGAGTAAGATTGAAGAGTTAGACTTTGAGCGATGTCAGAACCACTTTGGCAAAGTTTCGGTTTTTTCCGTTGATAAAACTTTGCCAAAGTGTGATTTTGTCGGCGGTTCAAACTATGACAAATTGCGGATTCCCTCCGCTTCTTACTCGAAACTTTGGCAAAGTAGGGCTTATTCTTGAGTATTTTCGCTGAATGCGCTAATAGGGTTTTGGTAAATTAGAAGAACTACTTTGCCAAAGTTACCGGGTGCTGAGAGTAAGATTGAAGAGTTAGACTTTGAGCGATATCAGAACCACTTTGGCAAAGTTTCGGGATGTGCGCTGATAAAACTTTGCCAAAGTGTGATAGTGTCGGCGTGTGAACTTTCACCACTTGCAGATTCCCTCCGCTTCTTACTCGAAACTTTGGCAAAGTAGGACTTATTCTTGAGGATTTTCGCTGAATGCGCTGATAGGGTTTTGGTAAAGTAGAAGAATTACTTTGCCAAAGTTACCGGGTGCTGAGAGTAAGATTGAAGAGTTAGAC
>JAUNRT010000054.1:13446-16828 GCA_030535475.1 Weeksellaceae bacterium
AAGAATTACTTTGCCAAAGTTACCGGGTGCTGAGAGTAAGATTGAAGAGTTAGACGTTGAGCGATGTCAGAACCACTTTGGCAAAGTTTCGGTTTTTTCCGTTGATAAAACTTTGCCAAAGTGTGATGGTGTCGACGGTTAACCTTCGTCCACTTGCAAATTCACTTCGCTTCTACTCGAAACTTTGGCAAAGTAGGGCATATTCTTGAGGATTTTCGCTGAATGCGCTAATAGGGTTTTGGTAAAGTAGAAGAATTACTTTGCCAAAGTTACCGGGTGCTGAGAGTAAGATCGAAGAAATAGACTTTGAGCGATGTCAGAACCACTTTGGCAATGTTTCGGGATGTGCGCTGATAAAACTTTGCCAAAGTGTGATAGTGTCGGCGGTTAACCTTCGTCCACTTGCAAATTCCCTCCGCTTCTACTCGAAACTTTGGCAAAGTAGGGCATATTCTTGAGGATTTCCGCTGAATGCATTGTGAGGGGATAGTATCCAGGATCGAAAAGAAAACAAAATACCCCAAAACAAAAACACAAGTTTAGTTATCGGCAAAAAAAGTTTTCTCTTGCATTCAATTAATTCGAATAAAAATCAATGCGTTGGTGTGAAATTTACACCTTTTCGATATTTTGAAATATTCAATAATTTCAATTAAAATATGTATGAATTTCATATCTTTTTTGCGTAAAATTTTCACATTGTATTTAGAGCACGCAAAACATAAATTCAATCAATGCACCAATCATTTTGCTTATAGACTAAATTAATTATCATAAAAGTTTTTTGATTAGTCTTAAATTTAAACTTTTGCACGCTAATTTCTAAACAAAATCAAATGAAGAAAGTTATATGTTTGTTGGCGGTTGCCATGACGTTGCCTACGCTCGCTCAGGTGGGAATAAATACAGAAACGCCTCAGGCTACGTTACACATTGCCACGGATGATACTTTAGGCCCAGTTTCTGTGCAAAATGGAGGTATGATACTGGAATATGCGGGCACCAACAGAAACTCTATGAGTGCGCTAAGCCCGGAAGGTATTGCCCAATTGCAAAACCAAAACATTCTCATGCAAAATTCAGTTACTGGTGAAATAGAACACATCGGACGCTCTGCGCTCAACTATTACCCGGCGCGCCCTTCAAGTATTGGCGGTGCAGTGAGCCCTGTAGATCACACTATATTGGCGCAAAACAACATAGCCCTGCCAAACGGACCAGCTTTTATAGGTAAACAGATTCATATAATTTATGACTTGGCTAGCAATGCCAATCTAGCGATCACAGGTAGTATTTACCAAAATGGTGGTTCTGTAACTTCGCTTCCGCTTAATGCTCAACAAAGAGGGTACACTCTTCATAGCAATGGCACCATCTGGTTTGTAACTGGTGGATTTCACACGCCCGGTAGCAATTTGGTGACACAGGGTGTTACGGCAAACTATACTATTGCCCAAGGTGTAGACAACTTTGTAATTACAGAAAATCACCACACTATACGTGTTTTCAACTCCATCAACTCATTGACTCTACCAACAGCAGCTACTTCTGTAGGGCGCATATATACCCTGATAGGAAGTAATGGCATTGGCACCAAAAGCATAACAGGTGGTAATATATATGATGATGTCACCAACACTGCAATTACTACTATTGGCGCCAATCAGCGTTTTACCATACAAAGTGATGGCACTACGTGGATAGTGATAGGCAGATAATGCATCTTGATTGTAAATAATATTGTAGGTAATACTATGAAGTCGCTTCTACTGGAGCGGCTTCTTTTTTTCCAAAAATGTTTAACGCAAATAGCCGGAAAAATGCTCATCGGATTGAACAAAACACTATATTTATCAGCAATCTATAAAAGAAATTACTGTAACAATGAGCAACAAGAAATACAAGACAGCGATGTTACTTATGGGCATCATCGCACTACTTTCTATAAGTAGTTGCGTAAGTATTGCGTTGCGCAGCATTGGCGTGTTCAGCTATGAAGCCAGGCTTGTAAACTTGTCACATCATGAAAAAGAAGTGCTTATGATCCCTATGCATCATATAGGCACGCACGAGTTCTATGCAGATGTGGCGCATAAGATAGACAGCCTGCAACGCCTAGGCTACGTGGGCTATGTGGAGTCTGTGAGTATAAGAGATCTGGACTCTATAGATGCAGATCAATACTACCGCAAAAGCCGAAAATTGATGGGCGTGAACACTACCAAATACTATGACACCCTCACACGCAAGGTGATGGGTAAATTTACATACCGTGGCCGCCACAACCTGAGAATGCAGCCGAGCTATGCAAAGTTGAAAGTGGATACTGCCAACATGGTGTTTGCTGACACCCAAATGCACCTGATCATAAGAGATTGGGAGCAGAAACATGGCAAGATAGAGTTGGAAGATTGCGATTGGGAAACCGCTCTGACAGATGACTATGAATGCAAACATTTGGGCAGCCAGAATCGCTCAATATTTATGCGGGATTACGTGCAAAGTATGCGCAATGATTATGTAGTGCATCTCATAGACAGCTTGCCTCATGACAAAATACTCTTGGTGTATGGCTCTGCTCATTTGTCAGGTTTTGAAAAATTGCTGCAAGAAAAGAAATAGCCCGTAATAGCGGCAGACAGGAGAGCAGTCTTCTAGTCTTACGCATCATGCTTTGGCACACAGTTGCTGGCCCGTGACGCTATGAGTGATATGCCTAGCGCCATATAAGTGACAGCTGTTGAGAGTCCTGCAATAGACTATGAGCATGAGATAGGCATGTAGTAGTATGGCCTAGCCCTGACGCAGCGAAAATCCTTTTGCAGCAGATGCAGATACAACACCCAAGGACTGAGTACCGGGTTGCGCGATAGCGCGAGAGTGTGCTCAGACCTTGTGGTGTTGTCTGCAGATGCAAAAAAGATTGTAGCGTGCGGCAGGTTCCCGGCTCCAAAAAAAATTATTCAGAAAATCTTGTTTCGGCATTTCTGGATTGGTCATTTTCCCATACAGATGTTTCTTTGAGCTTGCCTCAACGAGGGTATGTGGCAAGTTGGGTTGAGATTGACATGCCACAAATCCACTTGGAAGTATTCTAGCTTGGCTGCAATTTTTTTTATTTGGGGGGCTCTTCTGCCGCCGTGGCGCAAGGCCTACAAGGGCAGAAGACCGGGCTTTTAGCTAAATCCTGCTGGTCCGTGCATACAAAACCCCGCTGTACCGTGTCTCTCAGGAGCCACGGCACAGCGCGTTTTGTACTATGCACGGTCTGGCGCAGGATACCGCTGCAATCCCTGCCCCGATAGTTTTTGGCTACGCCAAAAACTATCTAAGACCGTTGCACGGCAAAACAGTTGAAACTTGTAGTTTAAATATTTGATAT
>JAUNRT010000055.1 GCA_030535475.1 Weeksellaceae bacterium
AAAAAACTAAGTTAAGGAAAAACATAACTTTCTTATGAAACAAAACTATGCTTATATAAGTGCACCCTGGCGTGAGCCAGGTAGAGGCAGTGATTGCAGCGGTATCCCGGCTTGTAGCCTGCGAGGACAAAATCCCGGCTGCCAGTACCGGGTCGTGGTCGCCCGCGAGAGTGTGCTGGCAGCCGGAGATTTTGTAAGCAGGGAAAAGCCGGATACAAGCGGAAAGCACGGTCCTGTTTTTTGCTGCTCTTGCCTGGCCAAAACAGGGGCCTCCCAAAAAATAAAAAATAATTAAAAAAATGGAATCAGTGGTAGAAAATCCTACTTTGTGGTGTGCTTTTCCCTATTGGCTAACTCTTTGCGTATCATTTGGCACTGAGTATGGATGAGAAAAACTACGGGCAACAGGGTGGCAGGAATACCAAGAAGTACCCATGTGGTATGGTCATCAAATAAAAAACTGAAAAATAGAATCGAAAGTAATAGGAGAGTTCCTAACAGCGTATAGAGTAAGATGTTACAAGCTCGCAAAAGATACTGCAACTCTTGTGTAGATTTAGTGGCGTATGAACTGTTTTCTTTCATTTCAGCAAAAATGCTAGGTGGGCAAATATACGCTATAAATGCTGCTTGTAGCAGATTTGTGAGTAGAAATTGGTGTTTTCAATGCTGAGATTGTGGCAATTCAATCTGAGCTGTATTGTGGAAAGATTGTTACTTAAGTATTGGCTTTCACGGTTTTCTGCATTGGAAAATTCTCAGTATTTTTGCACCGTTTTTTAAAACAGTCTCATGGAAAATCAACCTAAATATATATTCGTTACGGGAGGGGTTACTTCCTCTTTGGGAAAAGGTATTGTGGCAGCCTCTTTGGGATTGTTGCTAAAATCTAGAGGTCTACGCGTTACGCTACAAAAATTTGACCCGTATATCAATGTAGATCCGGGAACGCTGAACCCCTATGAGCATGGCGAGTGTTATGTGACAGAAGATGGCGCAGAAACAGACCTAGACTTGGGACACTATGAGCGTTTTCTCAATCAACCCACTACACAAGCCAATAATGTGACTACTGGGCGCATCTACCAATCTGTAATAGAGAAGGAGAGACGCGGGGACTATTTGGGCAAAACTGTGCAAATTGTACCCCACATAACCAACGAAATCAAGCGACGCATAAAAATGCTTGGCCGTACGGGCAATTATGATATCATCATCACGGAAATTGGTGGTACGGTAGGTGACATAGAATCACTACCCTTCATAGAAGCTGTGCGCCAACTGCGCTGGGATTTGGGTAGAGAAAATTCTCTATTCATTCATCTTACACTTATACCATACCTTGCCGCGAGTGGTGAGCTCAAGACCAAACCTTCACAGCACTCTGTGCGCCTATTGATGGAAAGTGGTATACAAGCGGACATCTTAGTATGCCGCACAGAGCATGAATTGAGCCGTGATTTGCGCAATAAATTAGCGCTTTTCTGCAACGTGGCATTGGAAAATGTAATTGAATGTCTGGATGTGAAAACTATCTATGACGTGCCTATGATGCTGCTTGAGCAGAATTTTGATGATGTGGTACTCAAAGGGCTCAATATGCCCGTAGAAGGCGAAAGAGACCTCACGGCTTGGATGAGCTTTTTGGAAAGATTCAAAAAACCTGTTCACCAAATCACCATAGGATTGGTGGGCAAATATGTGTCTCTGCAAGATAGCTACAAGTCTATCACAGAAGCGCTGATCCATGCAGGTGCATTCAAGGAAACAAGAATAAATATACAATGGATATATAGCGGAGACCTCACAGAAGAAAATATTGCAGAGGCGTTTGAAAACTGTGACGGTATTCTCATAGCTCCAGGTTTTGGAGATAGGGGTGTGGAAGGTAAAATTTTGGCAGCAAAATATTGTCGCGAACAGAATATTCCGCTCCTAGGTATATGTCTTGGCATGCAAATGATGGCCATAGAATTTGCAAGAAATGTATTGGGATACACAGATGCTGAGAGCTCTGAAATGAACTCGCAAACACCCAACCCTGTGATATCTCTCATGGCCGACCAGAAAAACGTAACTCACAAAGGTGGTACCATGCGCCTTGGCAACTGGAAGTGCCAATTGCAAGAAGGCTCTATGATCAGAGAAATTTATGATCAAGAAATCATAGAAGAGCGCCACCGCCACCGCTATGAGTTTAACAATGAATATTTAGACGATTTTGATAGAGCTACTTTTCACCCGGTAGGCATCAATCCGGAAACTGGTTTGGTAGAAATATTGGAGTACAAAAATCACCCTTTCTACCTAGGTGTACAGTTTCACCCGGAGTATCGCAGCACAGTGATAGAACCACATCCGCTATTTATAGCATTCATCACGGCTGCCTCACAAAATCAGTCTAGCAAGTAAGATAGGAAACAGAAATGCAGGAAAAAACATTTGACAAGAATCAGCTCATCGGATTTGCTCTGATGATACTACTATTTATTGGGTACTGGATGCTCACGCAGAAATCTCCTGAAGAGTTGGAGGCAGAGCGTCTCAAGCAAGAGCAAGTAGTGCAGCAGAGCCAGCCGGCACAAACGCCAACTACATCACCCATTCAATTCTCAGATGATTCGCAACCGGCGCAGTCTCAGTTTTTCACCTTAGAAAATGAGAATGTACGCATAGAATTGACATCCCTTGGAGCCCAGATTGCAGAGGTAGAAATGAAAAATCATAAGGCCTATGATGAGTCTGCCGCAGACCACCAAGAGCCACTCTACCTCATCAAAGACAACAATGCCAAATTCTCTTTGAATTTCACAGACAATAATGGCAGACAGGTAGACCTCTCACAGCGCTATTTCAGCGGTTCGCAAGATGGTAACACAGTAGTATTCACCACTTCTGAAGATGGTGGTGTCATACAATACACCTATACATTGGCAGGAGATTATCAGCTAGATATGCAGATAGGTTCGCGAAATTTCCGTGATTTCTCCAATCAGAACACAGGCGATTTCAATTGGATGTTCAACACCTATTCTCATGAGAAAGGCAAAGATTGGGAGTCCAGAAACACAGAAATATACTATAGTCTCAACGGCTATGACAAGCAAGACTATACCACGCGCGGGTTCAATGCCTCAGCCAACCAGCAAGTAGATTGGGTGGCCATAAAGCAGCAATTTTTCTCCACCATCCTAGAGCGCACCGGTGGCATACAAAACATGAGATCTAGCGTAGATCAGCCCGCAAATGACTCTCTGTATTCCAAGGAGTTTGCTGTGCATTTCAGTGTGCCAATCAATGGCGAAATCAACGAGCAATACCGCTTCAATTTCTTACCGCTAGATTACTACAACCTCAAAGCGCACAACAAGGGATTTGAAGAAATCATACCCTTTGGATGGGGGCTTTTTGGCTGGATCAATGAGTACATCATCCTACCTACCTTCAAGTTCATGGCCAATTGGGGCCTACATTTAGGTTGGGTCATAGCATTGCTCACCATCGTTATCAAACTCATCACTTCGCCCATCATGTACAAGCAGTATAGGCAGAGCGCCATGATGCGACTTTTGAAGCCCGAAATGGATGAAATCAATGAAAAATTCAAAGGGCAGGACAACGCCATGAAGCGCCAGCAGGAGATGATGGGTCTGTATCGCAAAGCCGGCGTAAACCCGCTCGCAGGCTGTCTTCCGGCGCTACTTCAGATACCTATTTTCTATGCCTTGTTCAACTTCTTCCCCAATGTTATAGACTTACGAGGCGTGAGTTTCTTATGGGCAGAAGACCTAACCGCGTTTGACAACATCGTAAACCTACCTTTTCACATACCATTCTACGGTGCACACATCAGCCTTTTTGCGTTGCTGTACGTCATCACCATGGTCATCTATTTCAGACTATCAGGCACCAATTTCAGCGCGCCAACACAAGAAGGAATGCCCAATATGAAGTTCATCATGTATTTGATGCCCATCATGTTCCTATTTTTCTTAAACAGCTATGCATCAGGTCTTTCATGGTACTATTTTGTGTCCAACGCCATAAACATTGGTATAGTTTTCATCATCAAAAACTTTATGATAGACGATGATAAAATACATGCCAAAATCCAGGAAAACAAAGAGAAACCTAAGAAGAAAAGCAAGTGGGCAGAGCGCTTAGACGCAGCTATGAAGCAAGCTCAAGAGCAGCAACAGCAGAAGAAAGCACTAGAGCAAAAGCAACAAAAAGCTAAGAAAAAGTAAACTACACATAGACATATACAAAACCAAAATGCAGGCCTCAAAAACCTGCATTTTTTTATTTCTTTTTATTTGGGCGGCACCCTTTTGGCGCAAAATCGTTTAGAGTGAAATTTTGAGAAAGTAAAAGCGCCAAAAGGGTCGGTGTCCGGCTACAAGTACGCAGTCCTGTGGCTGCAAAATTGTGGCAAAAAGGTTTTTCTTCGTACCTCATCAATCCCTTTTTGCTCACATTTTGCAAAAGCCACAGTCCTTTGCGCGCTATTCGCCTACCACCTGCCGCGGCCAGCCCACAAGGCCATTTAATCATGCTGATAGCGTTTTCAATGGATTTTTAATGTGTGCAGAAATGCATTTGTTGATTCATGCCGAAGGCATGACATTTTTATAGCCATGGGTAAAAGGATAGGAATGCCGCGACCCCGAAGGGGTCGCAGCATTGTTATCGCAAATTTGTCTTGTCAAAGACAAGAAAATGGCCTTGTGGGCTGGCCTAGCCCGGATGCGAGCGGCTATCCTTGCAAAATAGACAGTCCTACAGCAATCTGGTGTGGCGGTGGCCGCAACGATAGTGAAGGCAGCCGCGACACCGATTGCTGTGGCTGGATATGCGCAAGATAATAGCGGGCAGCCGGAAATAGCTCCTAAAAAAATAAAAAAAAGTGCGTATTGGTACGGTGAAAAAATCAAGAAAACCTCCTGATATTCAATATCAAGAAGTTTTAAAATACACGCTAAAGTTGATGGCTTGAAGTCAAGAAAACATTTACAAATGCTGCACCTAAAATGAATGAAATACTTTTAAGAAATCATCATTTGGGCTTGTTTACTTGAGCGCAATGTCTATTGTTTCAAATCATTTTTCTACGTCTATCACTACAAAACCTCTAAATCCTCGCGCAGCGTAGTAGGACTCCGCGCCATTGTGATACACAAAAGTGGTGTCATACCTATGGTCACCAAATATGGCACCTTTTAGGCTGCGAATATTATCTGGCGTGTAAAGCCAGGATGATGTTTTGGTGTCAACATTTTCTATTTCCTGCAATTGCCGATACTGTTTCTCATCTAGGAGGGTAATGCCTATTTCTTGCGCCATATTCATTGCGCTTCCCGCAGGCTTATTTTGTTTACGTGCTTGCAGTGCCGCATCATCATAGCACAAGCTACGCCTGCCACTCGGACTTTCTTTTGTAAAATCTACAAAACAGAGGTTCATTTGCTTGTCCGTTGCCAAACGCATAACGTCAGGCTCACCGCCGGTGTCTTCCATTGCTTGAACCACTTTGTTGAGTTTTTTATTGGACAATGCTTTTTCTATCAACTCCCATTTTACATCTTCATGTCTATGCAAGTTTTGAGAGAATCGTTCTTGCAGGATTGTCATCAGATCTTGTTTGTCTTCAGCGGAATTTTGTTTGTCGGCGTTTTTCATTTGCTATTTTTTTGCCATTTTTTTAGGAGTTGGGTCGCTAGTTTTGCCACCACTTTTTTCTGAGCCAATTGATAGGATTCTGTGATGCGAAAGATTTCATCGCTGAGCTTTGGATTGGTTGCAAGAATGGCATCAAAACCATTGAGCACTTGCTTGGCATGTTTTTCACCCCATATATCCAACACTTTTTTCAGTGCAGGAAAGGCTTTTTGAGCAGTTTGTGGACTGCAAGCGGCATAATTTGCAATAGTTTCTGTGGCGTAATCTATCACAATGGTACTCTTGTCACGCTCAATCAATTGCTCCAGATCCGGCAATATACTTTCCACAGTTTCCGGAATATGCTGTGCAATGATAGCCAAGGTATGGGCGGCTTCCCATCTTGTTTTTGTCTCTTTGCTTTGGAGTAATTCTACAATGTCAGAGGCGAAAGGCGCAACGGCCTCCGGGTTGGATTCCGCAACAAAAGTGAAAACCTCCGCACTATCTGCTTGGAGTTTTCTGTCTTTTGCCGTGAATCCTTGCTTCACTTCATGCAAAAGTTTTGGGTCTTTCAGGCACATTTCCGCTACACTGCGGTTTGAAGCTTCTGTTTTGTCTTGTACTTGCGAAGAAAGTTGCGATAATATTGACATAATCTAGCGAATGATAATTTTTTGAATGTTTTCTGAAACAACTAAAGTCACGATGAGATAGAAAATATGAGCTATAATTTCAAGCCATAAAGATATTTATAATTCAGAAAGTGCGATGTTTTTTTCACATCTGTGTGTTCATCAGGTCTGGCGTAATACCCTGACAAGATGGATTGGGTAAGTTTGCAGTGAACCTCGAACTTTTCCTTCTCAAAAAAATTATATGGCTGCAATAGTCTTTTTGGTATCTTTGAATTTCATTTTATAAAACATAATTTATGAAAAGTAATTGGTTTTTAAGAGCAATGATGCTCATTATAATATTGATTTTTGCATCATGCGCTTCAGATGATGCGCCAGACCCAAGTGAAGTGGACAATCGTGTTTTGCTGGTGCACGTCAATTACACAGATGCTCAATTTTTGGGCGCATATGAGTATAGTTTTAATAGAGATTTTAACACCTTCCACACCAGCCAATATTTTACTGAACCCGCCGGCACCAACCATGGTAGGCTCGCTGTATATTATGACGAAGTGCAAAGCCTGATTTTTGAAGGAGAAATCCGGTTTTTAGAAGAAGGTGGTCACATAGTGCAACCACAGCCATGGCTTGGTGAGCAACAATGGCAGTTTGTAACTACTGCAGATGTTGTGACACCTGCAGAAGGGTTTGAGGAGATATGGAACATCATGAATGTGGATATAGATTTTGCCGGGAAATGGAACACAGTGCAACGTATGCAACTTGTGAGAGAATATTTGCAATCCAATCCCGGTCAAAAGGTCAAAGCCTTATTATGGACTCCACAGATTGGTGTAGGCCATGAAGCGGATTGGTCTATAATCTATATGCTCAAAAACTAAATCTTATACGCATGTCTGCTAGCTCTGTAGAACGTCTCAATTGGCTGCGCCATGAACTCCATAGGCACAACCATTTATATTATTTAGAAGACAATCCTGAAATCAACGATAGAGAATTTGATCTTCTTCTCAAGGAGCTGCAGCAGCTGGAAGAACTACACCCGGAGTTGTATGATTCCAATTCACCTACTATGCGTGTAGGAGGCGGGATCAACAAAAATTTTGAAACTATTGCGCATAATCGGCGCATGTATTCTTTGTCTAACACTTACAATCTGCAAGAACTGCAAGATTGGTATAATCGTATTGTAAAACATGTAGGCACTGATGTGAGTTTGGTATGTGAGCTCAAGTATGATGGCGCCTCAATCAGTCTCACGTATGAGGATGGTCAACTTTTGCGTGCGCTTACGCGTGGTGATGGTACTAGTGGCGACGATGTCACTGCCAACGTACGAACCATAAGATCTGTGCCTTTGCAACTACACGGTGAATTTCCTGAGAAATTTGACATCCGTGGTGAGATATTATTGTCTCATAGTGCATTCGCAAAAATCAATGCAGAAAGAGAGCAGCTAGGTTTAGAGTTGTATATGAATCCGAGAAACACTGCTAGTGGTACATTAAAATTGCAGGATTCTGCAGAAGTTGCCAAAAGGAGTCTCACAGCTTATATGTATGGTATGGTGGCAGATCAGTTGCCGGTAGATACACATTGGGAAGCATTGGAATTGGCTAGAAGTTTAGGCTTCAAAGTGCCGGAAACTGCTGCGCTTTGTGAGAATTTAGAAGATGTAATTACATATATACAGCATTGGGATGAGGCAAGACATACCCTTGAAGTTGAGACCGATGGGGTTGTAGTGAAGGTAAATTCCTTGACATTACAGGAAGACTTGGGATATACAGCCAAAGCACCGCGTTGGGCTACGGCCTATAAATTTCAGGCAGAGCAGGTGGTCACCAAACTCGCATCTGTGAGTTACCAGGTTGGGCGCACAGGAGCAGTAACTCCGGTAGCCAATTTAGAGCCTGTTCTCATCGCAGGAACAATAGTCAAAAGGGCTTCATTGCACAATGCAGACATCATTGCGCAATTAGATCTGCATCTCAATGATTGGGTGCAAGTGGAAAAAGGTGGCGAAATCATTCCTAAAATAGTAGGAGTGGAGCTAGCCAATCGTGACCCAAACGCTGAACCTGTCACCTTCATATCTCATTGCCCGGATTGTGGCTCTGCGCTCACACGCATAGAGGGTGAAGCCGCTTATTATTGCCCCAATGAAGAATTGTGTCCTACACAGATGAAAGGTAAGATTGAGCATTTTGTGAGCCGAAAAGCTATGGACATAGAATCTCTTGGCGCTGAGACCATTTCATTATTATTTGATCAAGGGCTTATACGTCATGCAGAAGACTTATATCATTTAGAGAAAACACAACTTCTCAAACTCGATAGAATTGGCGAAAAATCTGCGCAGAATATTCTAGATGCCATTGCCAATTCTACGACAGTACCCTATCACAGAGTGCTCTTTGCATTGGGCATACGCTATGTTGGCGAAACCGTTGCAAAACTTTTAGCCGAAAGTTTCACCACCTTTCAATCTCTGCAAGAGGCTACTAAAGATGACTTGGCCGCAGTGCCAGGGATAGGCACTCGTATAGCAGAAAGTGTTTACAACTATTTTCAAGAGCCGGCCGTGATTCAGCGTATACAAATGCTCACAGATGCCGGTGTGCAAACACAAGCTCAACAACGTGAATTGCTGTCAGAAAGTCTTGCCGGCAAAACCTTTTTATTCACAGGCAAGTTAGAAATTTTCAATCGCGATACGGCCAAGGAAAATGTTGAAAAACATGGAGGAAAAATTATCAGTTCAGTTTCCAAAAATTTAGATTTTCTTGTAGTGGGCGAAAATGCTGGGAGCAAACTCGCTAAAGCACAACAGCTTGGCACGGTGCGGATTCTTACCGAAGCAGAGTTTTTGGAGATGATACAACAATAAAAAAACGGCCGTGAAGGCCGTTTTTTATTATTTTATTTCTCGTGAAAGAATCTATATTTTCATGATTTCTACCTCCTTGTGCTCTAAGTGATCATCAATTTGCTTGATGTATTTGTCAGTAAGATTTTGAATGTCAATCTCAGCGTTGCTTTGAGCGTCCTCAGAAGTTTCTGTTTTTTTGATGCTATTCATGGCGTCTTTTCTCCAGTTACGCACTCCAATTTTAGCGTTTTCAGCTTCGGTTTTTGCCTGTTTTACAAGATCTTTTCTTCTATCTTCTGTAAGCGGCGGAACATTGATGATTATAGCATCACCGTTGTTAGAAGGATTAAAGCCTAAATTGGCATGCAAAATGGCCTTTTCTATTACTTGAATCAATGATTTCTCCCATGGCTGAATCATGATTGTCATAGCATCCGGTGCACTTACATTGGCTACCTGATTCATAGGTGTTGCGTTGCCATAATAATCTACCATCACACTCGCCACCATATTGGGAGAGGCTTTTCCTGCTCGTATATTTCTAAATTCCTTTTCAAGATGCATTATGGATTCCTCCATACCCATCTTTGTGTTGTCTATAATTTCGTTTAATTCTTCCATCTTATTTTTTTTCTAATTCCTGTTTATCAACTTACCAAAGTCCCTACATTTTCACCCATTACAACCTTCTTCAAATTTCCGGGTTTATTCATGTCAAACACTAGAATAGGAAGGTCATTTTCTTCACTTAAAGTAAATGCAGTCATGTCCATCACCTTTAGATTTTGTGCATACACATCCTGGAATTTCAAAGTACTGTACTTCTTCGCATCTGAATTTTTTTCAGGATCCGCGTTGTAGATTCCATCCACTCTAGTACCTTTCATTATCACATCTGCATCTATTTCTATAGCTCGCAACACAGCTGCAGAGTCTGTAGTGAAATAGGGGTTGCCCAAGCCTCCACTGAATATAACTACGCGCTTTTTCTCAAGATGACGAACAGCTCGGCGTCTGATATAGGGCTCAGCAATTTGCTCCATATTAAATGCAGTTTGTAGTCTGGGTTGCAAACCAGCGTCTTCCAAACCTTGTTGCAAGGCCATGCCATTAATTACAGTGGCTAGCATACCCATATAATCGCCCTGTACTCTGTCCATGCCATTGGCAGCACCCGCAATACCTCTAAAAATATTGCCACCGCCTATTACCACAGCCACTTCGCAGCCAAGATTCACAATTTCTGCAATCTGCTCGCTATAAGACTTGATTTGTTGTGGGTCTATTCCGTAATTGCGAGAACCCATTAGGGCTTCGCCACTTAGTTTGAGCAGAATTCGCTTGTATTTCATGGTGTCAGTTTTCAGCAAATATAATGCAGATGTGTTTTGTACGCAAAAACTTGTCCAATATCAGATTTTTGTATGGAATTTTTTTTGTTTTCTGCATTAATAAAAATACAATTCAAGTTTTTAATACGATTATGGAAATCCCGAAACTGCATATAGAATGGGTGAAAATGCCTTTTGTTTTCTAAATCAAATTCAAAAAATCACTTTATTTTTGCGGGATGCTCCACCGTCCTCTGACCATAATTTTTTGGCTCTGCGCTATTAATTTGCTTTCCGCGCAAAACATACCAGAATATTCAGTAGAAGCTACATACTTTAGAGGAGCTTTTCTCAGACACAGTACAGAAATTGCTCACCTCATAGATCAGACTCCGCAAGGTGCTTTATTGAAGTTCAATAAGCAAACCACCGGGCAGCGAGACTGGCAAATTTCTCAAAACTATCCTGCTATGGGCTTTTCTGTACTTTATCAGAACACCGGAAATGCTGCTTTGGGCAATCATATTGCGGTTTATGCTCATTACCAATGGTTTTTTGTGCATCGCATGCTCAGTTTTACGCTCGGGCAAGGCATAGGCTGGGCTACAAATCCTTATGATTCTCATACCAATTACCTCAATACTGCTTATGGTTCGCATCTGCTAAGTGCTACTTATTTGCAATTGAGTTTGCGCAAAGAGCGATTGATCGGAGATTGGGGCATGCATTTCGATTTGGGTTTATATCATTTTTCAAACGGAAGTTTGCGCACTCCCAATACTTCTACCAATACCATTGCAGCCTCTGCAGGCATCAATTATTCTATAGGCCAAGCAGAGGATTTCAACACGGAATTCGGCAGAGAAGATTCCCTTGTGAGAAAAAACCGAGTTCAAACCATCGTCAGAAGCGGATTGCATGAGATAGATGTGATTGGCATGGGACTTACACCTTTTTTGCATTTAGGAGCAGGCTACGAACGGCAGTATGCTAGACATGCATCTTGGGAAGTGGGTACTGACCTATTTCTCACATTTGCACTACGTAAATGGATAGAACATAAGGCAGTTTCTATTCCAGAAGGAGAATATACCGGGCAAGAAGATTTCAAAAGAATTGGTGTTTACGTAGGTCACAATTATAGTCTCCATAAAAATGCCATGCACCTGCAATTTGGCTATTATCTCTACAATCCTGTAGATCGCAATCAGCTTTTTTATCAGCGCATTGGGCTCAGCAGAGCCATAGATCCAAAAGGCGATTGGCGCCTTGGAGTCGGACTCAAAACGCACGCAGCCAAAGCAGAAGCAGTAGAATTTTCAATTCAGAAAAAATGGTAAGAGTATTTTTTGCCTTCATAATTCTCATCTTCATGGCTTGTGATACAGGCGGTGATAAATCTTGTTTTCAAACCCAGGGCTCAGAATTTTCCGAGACTATAAATTTAGGAGAGTTTCACGCAATCAGAGTAAATGGATTGGTGGAAACCGTATTGATACCATCAGATGTTTGGAAGATGGAACTTAGTTATGAAGCAGGACTTCATGAAAGTGTTTCGTACCATATTTCGGATGGTGTTTTGAATATTGAAAACACTTCAGATTGCGCTTTGCAATTTACTCCGCGCAAGCTATACGCCACTATTTACTATCGTGATTTAGAAGCTCTTTACAATTTCACACCATATGGCGTAACATCTACTCAAAGCCTACAAACCACCAATCTATTATTGGTTGCAGAAAACTTCAACAATTCAGAAGCCATGTACAATTCAGGGTTTTTTGACCTCGATTTACAGGCAGATACAGTAAGTGTCATTGCCAATGGCGCATCGCAATTCCATTTGAGTGGGAGTGTGAATACAGCAATTTTCAATCTTTATAGCGGAAATGGGAGAGTAGAAGCCGGCAATTTGGAGGCAAATCACGTACAAATTCTCCATAGATCATACAATCATATTTTTTGCAAACCACAGCAGTCAATTACCGGTGAGATACGCAGTACAGGCAATGTGTATATTCCGCAGTTGCCACCCGATAATCAACTCACAGCATACCACACCGGGCAATTAATAGTGACTGAGTAGAGAAATTTTACGCTAAAATTTTTTCTCAAATCTATATATTTGCATTGTGAGCGTAAAACCAAAAAAACATCTCGGCCAGCATTTCCTACGGGATGTGCAAGTGGCGCAACGCATAGCCTATGCCGTAGAACCTGAATATCGTAATCATATATTAGAAATAGGTCCGGGAACCGGAGTGCTTACCCAATATCTCCAAGAAATTGCCCAAAAGCTCACATTAGTAGAACTGGATAGCGAATCTGTAGAATATCTTCAATCACAGCCATCCACCGCAGATTTGCCAATTCTTCACACAGATTTTCTCAAGTTAGACCTTCAAAACTTAGAATCAGAAGAGCTCACCATAGCAGGCAACTTTCCTTACAACATCTCCTCTCAAATCCTCTTTCATGTATTAGACCATATAAGTCTTGTGCCGCACTTGGTAGGCATGTTTCAGAAAGAAGTAGCAGAAAGAGTAGCAGCGCCTCATGGCAACAAAACCTACGGCATCTTGTCTGTGTTGGTTCAAGCCTATTATCATGTAGAATATCTATTTACGGTGCCACCAGGCGTTTTTGATCCGCCGCCTGCGGTACATTCCGGAGTCATGAAAATGACCCGGTACAGAACCACTTTGCCAGGAGTAGAGAGTAAATTCTTTGCCAGAGTGGTAAAAGCAGGATTCAATCAACGCAGAAAAACACTCAGAAACTCTTTAAAAGCCATTCTACTCGAAAAAAACAAAACAGACCACGCATTTTTATCATTGCGCGCAGAACAATTGTCAGTAGAAGATTTTATTAGCCTCACAAAATGGTTGTCAGATGAATGAAGTAAACGCTAGAGAAAAACAAGCCGAACTATTGCAATGGTTGGGTGACCACAACCAACGTGCGATCCTTGAGTATCTCAAAGATTGGCACCCGGCAGACATTGCCGACCTTTTTTATCAGTTGCAAATAGAAGACAGGCAATATATACTCTCCATTTTAGGCAATGAGCAAAGCGCCAATGTATTACTAGAGTTAGAGGAAGAAGATCGAGCTGAACTCTTAGACAACCTTACCGCTACTCAAATCGCACAAGACGTCATCATAGAAATGGATACCGATGACGCCGCAGACGTGATTTCAGAACTCTCGGATGACAAGAAAAAAGAGGTAATATCCCAAATAGAAGACAGCGAGCACGCCAAGGACATCGTAGATCTCTTGCGCTATGATGAGGATACCGCCGGTGGTTTGATGGGTAAGGAGCTCGTGATGGTCTATAACAGTTGGAACGTCATACGCGCCGTTCGTGAAATGCGTCGCCAAGCAGAGTATATGGAAGAGGTGTACTCCGTATATGTAGTAGATGACGATCAAAAACTGCTAGGAATACTAAGTTTGAAAAAACTCCTCACCACATCGTCTAACACCATAGTGAATGATGTGTACAACCCAAAATTCCGCGCTGTAGCCGTAACAGACTCAGCAGAAAGCGTAGCACTTGACATTCAAAAGTATGACCTCTATGAGGTGCCGGTAATCGATGAGCTCGGCAAACTAGTGGGGCGTATCACCGTAGATGACGTGATAGACGTCATACGGGAAGAGGCAGAAAAAGACTACCAACTAGCATCCGGTATCTCACAAGACGTAGGCATAGAAGACAGCATTTGGAGCCTCACCCGCGCTCGCCTGCCTTGGCTACTCATAGGCGTAGCAGGCAGTTTGGTCAGCAGCCGCATCCTCGATGGCAATTTAGATGCCATGGAAGCCGTACCCATGCTTATACTTTTCATACCATTGATAGCCGCAACAGCGGGCAACATGGGTGTGCAATCCTCAGCCATCGTAGTACAAGCCCTTGCAAGCGGCAGCATGAAGCGCACCCTTGGGCAAAATCTATCCAAAGAAGTTCTCATAGGCATCCTCAATGGCATTGCCTTAGCACTCGTGCTTTTCGCCTTTTCCGCTATATTCTATGACAATTATTTAGCCGCGGCCACCATTTCCGTGTCATTATTTGCGGTAATAGTCGTAGCAGCCATTGTTGGCACCACCATCCCGCTTTTCCTGGAAAAAAAAGGCATAGATCCCGCCATAGCCACCGGACCCTTTATCACCACCAGCAATGACGTTATAGGCATATCCATTTACTTTTTGGTAGCCAAGCTCATGCTCGGAATTTGATCTACAGGTAAAATATGCTCAGGTATTGAAAACTAAGTTGTAAACTTGTTACAATACATTATTTTTATTTTTTTTTGGGTGGCTGCCTTCTTCGCTCAGGCCAAAACCCACAGGCCAGAAGGCACCGGCTTACGGCAACAAGTCCGCAGTGCTGTGGCTGCAAAATAGTGGCTCAAAGGGTTTTCCGCAGTGGCTCCAACCCCTTTGAGCTCACATTTTGCTCGCCACATCCCTTTACGGGCTATTATGCCTACAGCCTGCCACGGGGCTTCGAGTCTGCAGAAATAGATTGGAAACCACGTAGGTGATAAGGTTCAGCATTCATTGAAAAGCTTTTTCTGTGGATTTATGATATCATAAATCAGAAAATTGAACGGCTGATGTCTTCTAGATGCTTTAAAAAAAAATCAAGGCGAAAAAAATAATTTTGCCTTGATTTTGATGTTAATTTCATGCGCTTAATTTTCAGCGCTGTACCTTTTTTCACCGTTGATGTAGAGCGCCATTTCAGATTCTACAAATCGGTATTTATCATCTTGATAAACACCAGGTTCGGATTGCTTTAAGACAGGATTAGCATTTTCATCCGGAACAAATATTTCTGCTTGTGTCTTGTCATCATTGAAGATTACAAAAGCGCTAATTGTTGCTGCTCCTTGAGCGGTTTGGGTGGGATTTAATCTCTGACCAACCTCAAAAACTTGAACACAATCTTGTTTGAGCGCACTCCAAGTTTGTCCCGCGTCGCCTAAACACCCATGCTCATCTGCATGTCCGCCGATTGGCTGCTCCGCAGTAGTTGTTGTGGTTGTATTTGTGTGTGCCGGGTTAGTGTTTGTAGGGTTGTTGCAAGAGATGATTGCGAATAATGCTATTGGTAAAAAAGATAATTTGTTCATTCTAATAATTGTTTGATTGTTTGCTTTATAAAAAGCAAATCGCTTACCAATCTGCTTTTATCCGGCTACAAATCCATTTTTCTTGAAGTAAATAATGGCTCTGGCGCTTTTTTTCTAAACGCAGAGCCATATAAAATCGCAATCAATTTGTTGAAAAGGACAATAAACAAATTAGGAATTTATGAAATAAACCGACAGCTGACTATTCAAGCGATTACTTGATAAATGTTTTCACTTCACGCTTGTCTATTGCCTTTAAATCTGATTTATAGTTCTTAACTATAAGCAATTATACGATTTTCAAAAATTTGTCACCGGAAGTCATAGATATGTCACAGCGTTTTGGCATCTGATTTTCTACAGTGTTACCGCAAGTTGGGCATACATAGTACACTTTTGCCAAGCTTGAGAAGTCTTTTGAATCCAATGCATTCAAAGCTTTTTCGTACAGAACTTTGTGTTTCTTCTCTGTCTTGTAAGCATAGTTCAAGCTTATTAAAGCCATTTGTGCATCCGCAGCATCAGCGGTTGTCATGAAATCAGGATACATTTTATCCACTTCATAACTTTCGCCTTGTATAGCTGCCTGCAAGTTCTCTTTGGTTGATTTCACCTCCACAGCCGGTGTTACAGGTTTAGGTTGAGCACCCATTTCGAGCATTATCTGCTTGTGGTTTTCAGCGTGAATACCTTCTGCTTTGGAAGCAGCACGGAACAAAACGGCAATTTCTTTATATCCTTCTTCATCTGCTTTTTTGGCAAACTCTGCATATTTTGCAGAAGCATTGGTTTCACCCTCAAAAGCTGCTTGCATATTTTCAATGGTCTTTGCTCTTGCGTCAGTAGGGTTGAGAGCATTGTTTTCAGAATTTTCTACAGGATTTTTGAATGTGTCTTTGGTTTCATTATTTACGCAAGAAGTGAAACCTACAAGCGCTAAGAATGAACTTGTTTAATGTTTCCTAATCAAAATACAGCAAAATGCAATAAGATGTA
>JAUNRT010000056.1 GCA_030535475.1 Weeksellaceae bacterium
AAAATATTTTCATCTTCATCTTACCAAAAATTGCATTTATTTGTTGAATTTAGGCATTAAAAATCAATCTACATACAATGAAGCCTTGGCGCGCGAACTTGGAGCAGATGAGTATGGCATGAAACAGTATTGGATGGTGTTTTTAAAGACAGGAAGTAACACCACTGCAGACACACCAATCATGCAGAAAGCTATGAGCAGCCATATGCAAAACATACACAATATGTCTGATGCCGGAATTCTCGTTGCTGCGGGACCATTCGGCAAGAATCAGGAAAATTATCGGGGTGTTTATATTTTTGAGCATTTAGATGAATCTGAGTTACGTGCATGGCTTCAGAAAGACAATGCTGTTGAAATAGGTATTTTTTCTTTTGAAATCCTACCTTGGTACGGCTCAGCAGCTTTGCCCAAATACTTAGATTACCACAAACAAATTGAAAAAACCAAACCATAAACTCAATGAAACTTATCTCTTCTCTCCTACTGTTTTTTGGCAGTATTCTATCCTTTGCGCAAAATATACCGGCTTATTATCAAGGTATTGATTTTTCGCAAGGTGGTAGCCATTTAGAACAGCAACTCACCAACCTTATGTCTATGACGCACACCGTGCAGCTTAGCTATACGCCACAAACCTGGGATGCGATTATGACTACTGATGAAAATCCAAATGACCCTACAGAAGTTTTGTTGGTATATGGCTATAATGATTCTAGTTCAAATCCCGTATCGCATCGTACCAGAGCCAAAAATCTCAATTGCACGGGCGGCAACTGTAATGGCTTATGGAATAGAGAGCACGTGTATCCTAGATCTTTAGGCGGATTTGAAGAACAGTCTTGGCCGGGCTCTGATGTGCATGCTTTGCGTTCAGCCGATAGTAATATGAATGAAATTCGTGTCAATCGTCCTTTTGCTATTGGCAATGGCAACAATGCGCACATTACGCCAAATGGCAGCTTCTTTCCGGGACAAGAGTGGAAAGGTGATGTTGCACGCATGATTATGTACATGCACATTCGATATCCTCAGCAGTGTCAAGCCTCAGATGTGGCGTACAGTAATTACACCTACAACTCCCAAATGCCGGATATCTTTCTAAGATGGAATGCCGAAGATCCTCCTTCGCAATTTGAGATTAGAAGAAATAATATTTTGCAATCTATTTATCAAGGAAACAGAAATCCTTTTATAGACAACCCATATCTTGCTACTTTAATTTGGGGTGGTCCGGAAGCACAAAATTCTTGGAACAACCTGCAAATTGCAGAGCCAGAAGCTGATGCACGATCTATTAAGCTTGCTCCAAATCCTGCAATTGACTATGTATATTACGCACCTAACAACTATACATCTATAACAGTGTGGAATATAGCTGGTCAACTGGTATCGGAAGATATGGACTTAACCGACAACAAAACCCTTTTACCTGAAAAACCTGGACTCTATTTTATCAAATTCTGCTACGATGGTCAATGTGTTAGCAGTAAAGCAATCAAAAAATAAGAAAATTAGTGTTTGGCGATCTTAAAATTATTTTATGGTGTCAAATCTCTAAGTAATATAATAGATTGGTTACCAACTTATCCAAATAGAGCACAATGATTGATATTTTTAGGATTTGTTAATTATTGACGATTTCTTTTCTATCATTTAGAAAATGTCAATTTTATTTTTCGGTTAATTTGTCAATACTTCAATTTTTTTTCGGATTTTTGCAAAGATTTTTCAGTTTGCAAGAGCACAGACTATGTACAGAGATTTTTTCAAACGGCTCATTGATTTGCTGATTGCAATAATATCATTTACTATTGCATTGCCTGTATTTCTGTTTGTTGCAGTGTACCTTTACTTCGCCAATTCAGGCAAACCATTTTTCTATCAACTTCGTCCAGGCAAAAACGAAAAAATCTTTCGCATTATCAAGTTCAAAACCATGAATGACTTGAAAGATGAGCAAGGTAATTTGCTCCCGGATGACAAGCGCATAACACCCATAGGAGCTTTTGTTCGCAAGAGTTCATTGGATGAAATACCACAATTGATCAATGTGATTAAAGGTGACATGAGTTTAGTGGGTCCAAGACCTTTGCTTCCTGAATATCTACCCTTATATAATGATCAACAACGACGTAGACATGAAGTGCGACCCGGTATCACAGGTTGGGCTCAAGTCAATGGTAGAAACTCATTATCTTGGGAAGATAAGTTTGATTTAGATGTATACTATGTGGACAATCTATCTGCGCTTTTAGACCTAAAGATTGTTTTAATGACATTCAAGAAAGTATTCATACGTGAAGGCATAAGTTCGGATAGTTCGGTAACAATGGAAAAATTTCAGGGCAACTAATATGGAAGCGAAAAAGAAAATCATTGTATTCGGAACCTCAGATCAGGGTAAACATGCTATTGATATCATTCATTCGCACAATAAGTTTGAAATTGTAGGATTTTTGGACCAAAAACATGCAGATTTCAAAGACTTTGAAGGTTATCCGGTACTTGGATATTTGGAGCACATTCCTCAAATTCTTCAAAAACACCCTGATTTACATGGTTTCGTAGTTGCTATAGGAGATAATTTCTTTAGAGCCAAAGTGTATAATGAGGTATTAGCGAAGTGCCAACTTACTCCTATCATCGCAATTCATGCATCCGCCACGGTATCGGAAACTACACAAATTGGTCAAGGAACAATGATTACGGCAGGTGCTATCGTCAACAATCATTGTACAATTGGCAATAATGTTTTTTTGGGCACCAAAACTTCTGTTGATCATGATTGTGTGATCGAAGATCATAGCAGTTTGCTACCGGGTGTTACAACAGGTGGACGAGTGATAATTGGTGAGATGTGCGCAATTGGATTAGGAACTAACATAATACATGGTAGAAAAATTGGTAAAAACACTGTAATCGGTGCGGGATCCACAGTTATTAAAGATTTACCGGAAGGGATTGTAGCCTATGGTTCACCTGCGAAAGAAGTGCGCAAGCGCGAAAAAAATGATAAATATCTATGAAAAATAAAATTTGGTTGTCTTCTCCACACATGGGAGGAACAGAACAGAAATTTGTACAACAAGCTTTTGACACCAATTGGGTTGCTCCATTAGGACCTAATGTTGATGGTTTTGAAGAAGACATTGCAAACTACCTACGTTCAAAAGAGCATTATGTTGCTGCTTTAAGTTCAGGAACAGCTGCCTTGCATTTAGCGCTTATTCTGTGTGGTGTTGAATATGGTGATGAAGTTATATGTCAAAGTATGACTTTTAGCGCTTCTGCCAATCCTATTGTTTACCAAGGTGCAAAACCAATATTTGTGGATAGCGAATCCACTACTTGGAATATTTGCCCTGAATCTTTAGAAGAAGCAATTAAGGATCGTATTTCCAAAGGAAAAAAACCAAAAGCAATCATAGCGGTACATTTATACGGAATGCCATACCAACATGATCGTATCAAGGAAATTGCTGAAAAATATGAAATTCCAATCATAGAAGACAGTGCTGAGGCTTTAGGCAGCCATTACAAAAATCAAATGTGTGGAACTTTAGGAGATTTAAGCATTTTGAGCTTCAATGGTAATAAAATTATTACTACTTCAGGCGGTGGAGCCCTAGTAACACCGGAAAAAAGATTAAAAGATAAGGCAGTTTTTCTTTCTACTCAAGCCAGAGACCAAGCACCTCATTATCAACATAGTGAGATTGGATATAATTACAGAATGAGTAACATTCTCGCCGGAATTGGTCGTGGCCAAATGGAAGTTCTGCAAGATAGAGTAAGCAAAAGACGGGAAATGAACCAATTTTACGTAAATTTGTTTACTGATTTTACAGAAATTGTGGTCATGCAGCAACCAAATGATGATTATTTTTCAAATTTTTGGTTGACTTGCGTTACCATAAATTCTGATTCTTCTTTTGATTTAAGAGAAAAAATGAGACTCGAATTAGAAAAAGAAAATATTGAAAGTAGACCACTTTGGAAACCGATGCATTTGCAACCGGTTTTTAAAGGTGCGCCTTTTTATGGTAGCAGTGTTTCTGAAAATCTTTTCGAATCAGGGCTTTGCCTTCCTTCGGGGTCGAATTTAAGCAAAGAAGACCGTGAAAGAATTACATCATGTATTGAAAATATTTTAAAAGAAATTTGAAAATTAACACCAAAGATACAGGCATTTTCGTCGACTTAGCACGAAAACTTCATGGCATCAATCACCTGCCTCATTGGGCTATTCTCATATTAGATGCAGGAATAGTGCTATTCTCACTTACTGTCACCTACTTCCTAATGAACGTATGGGGTATTCCCAATTTTGGAATAATGGATGACATGTACTCATTCCTTTTGATGGGTGGTGTCATGATTATTATGTTGTATTTACATCGTGTATCAGTAGGTGTTGTAAGACACTCTTCCATCAAAGATATCCTTAAAATATCCCTGGCAACTTTTTCAGCATTTTTCGTCTTAATAGGTATCAGCTATGGATATAAATGGATAACGAGTACCAGACAATTATTATTTGGGCCTCCGCTTGCATTTTATGTTCTTATATGTTTTTTACTTCTTTCATTGTTCCGATTCTACGTGAAACTTGCTTTCATCTTGTTCCTCAAACTCAAGGATGGAAAAGAAATGAAAAAAGTATTGGTATATGGTATTCATGATGATGCGGTGGCTATTGGCAATGGTATAAATGAAAGTGAAAAGAATGGACTGCAACTGGCAGGTTTTATCACACCAAAAGACAATAAATTTCGTTCACGAATTGCAGGTAAGAAAATTTATAGAGTCAGCGATTTACTTGAGAATCAATATCTGATGGAGATTTTTGATGGTGTTGTTTTCACAGATCCTGACATGCGTTCAGATGAATTACAACCATTGATCAATGAACTAATTCAGCAAAAAGTAACTTTATATCATTCCCCTCTTCTACTTGTTGGAGAACCATTTGAATCTCAAAAGCAACTCAAACAACTTCAGATTGAGGATTTGCTCTATAGAGATCAAATCAATATAGAAAATGATGAAATCAGCAAAAGACATTTAGGGAAAAATGTCCTTATTACCGGAGGAGCGGGATCTATTGGTAGCGAACTCGTACGAAAGGTTGCGCTGTTCAAGCCTGCACTCATTGTTGTAGTGGATCAAGCAGAAACGCCCCTTAATGATATAAAACTAGAAATGGAAAAATCTTTTCCGGATCAAAAATTTGTATTCCATCTTGCAAATGTCAGCAATAAATACCGAATTGAACCTCTATTTAAAAAGTATAATTTCTCAATGGTATATCATGCTGCCGCCTATAAGCACGTACCAATAGTTGAAGAAAATCCACACGAAGCTATTCATGTGAATATCATGGGTACCCGCATTATTGCGGACTTGAGCAATGAATATAAAATTAACCGTTTCGTAATGGTTTCCACTGATAAAGCGGTGAATCCCACCAATGTAATGGGTGCGTCTAAGCGTGTTGCTGAACTTTACGTTCAAGCTTTGCAAAACAAACCCGGGAACACGACTAAATTCATTACCACAAGGTTCGGAAATGTGTTAGGTTCAAATGGTTCTGTCATACCACTATTCCGTAAACAAATTGAAGCAGGTGGACCAGTAACTGTAACAGATCCAAAAATCACACGATATTTCATGACTATCCCGGAAGCTTGTGAGTTAGTCCTACAAGCCGGCACCATGGGACAAGGCGGTGAGATTTATGTCTTTGATATGGGTGAACCTGTGAAAATTTTGGATTTAGCTAAACGAATGATCAAACTCTCCGGGCTTGAGCCGGGAGTGGATATTGAAATCAAATTCACCGGGCTGCGTAGTGGTGAAAAATTATATGAGGAGTTGCTTAGCGATAAATCCACAACTTTACCCACGCATCATGAAAAAATCATGCGTGCCAGAGATGTGAGACATCCTTATGATTATATGGACGACCGAACCAAAGAAATTGCGAGAGCCACAGTGCGTGCTCCAAAAGAGGAACTTGTGAAGATGATCAAAGATATGGTGCCGGAATTTATTAGCAACAATTCCGAGTATTCTAAACTCGATACACCTACCAAAATTATTTCGCCAAAAGCGGTCTGATGAAATCAATATTATTTACCTAAATTTGCACCTGAAATTTTTCCTGTGAAGAAAGTCTTTTTTATTGCCCTGTCGCTTGTGTTTATTACTTCATGTCGCTCACACAAAGACATTTTGTATTTTCAAAATGTAAATGAAGTGATTAATGAAATCCCTGACAATTATACAAATCCTCAGATACAGCCCGGAGATGCACTAATGATTATCGTTTCGGCCAGAACACCTGAATTGGCTGAACCTTTTAATCTAGCCTCAGGTATGATGGCAAGAAGTGCTGATGCAACCAGTCCATTTGCATATCTGGTAAGTTCTGAAGGAACTATCGAAATGCCTATGATTGGCACTGTTGACATTGGTGGCCTAAATAGGCAGGAAGTTACAGAATTACTACAAAACCGTATCTCTGTATATTTGGAAAATCCCATAGTCAACGTACGTATAATAAATTTCCGATTTACAGTTCTCGGTGAAGTAAACCAACCTGGCACGGCAGAGACTTCAAACGAAAAAATAACCATCATGGAAGCTATTGCCCAAAGTGGTGACATGACGTTATTTGCATTAAGAGATTCTGTTCTCATCATACGTACAGAAAATAACATTAGAACCAGCGCGTTTGTTAATTTTCAAGATGCCAATCTCATAAATAGTCCATATTACTATTTAAGACAGAACGACATGATTTATGTACTTCCTGCTCGACAGAAAAACTGGGATATGAATTTCAGACCAATATCCACCGTTTTAGGTATTGTTGGTGGCGCTCTCGGTCTCTTTTTTGCAATTTTTAGAAGATAATGAATTACGACGATTCCATATTTGTTGAGGAGACTTCTCAACAAAGAACAGCAAAGCTCAAAAGAGCGATTGGTGCTTATCTGAGAAGATGGCCCTACTTTGTTCTGAGTATTTTGTTTTTCTTATTTATGAGCTGGCTTTACCTTAGATATCAAACCGCTATCTATCAAAGCTCTGCCAAAGTATTAGTAAAAGACACCCGACGTGCTACTGGTACTGATCTTATATTAAGCGACATTGCTGTAACCAATACAAGTTCGGGGATTGACAACGAAATTGCTTTGATTACTTCCTACCGTATCATGGAAAATGTTGTTAGAAAACTTGACTTAAGTATTTCATACTTCAGAAAAGGAAAAATTTTGGAGGTGGAAGTTTTTAAGGATGAAGCGCCTTTCTTGATTTCCGTTGAAAATTTCATTTCTGACCACGATAGACGACCTTTTCAAATGATAGCACGGATGCACCAAGGTAGAATTGACATTACCTTGCCTGACGGTCAGGTTGTGCAGGCTGGAATTAACAAGCAATTTAGATATGGTGACAACCTTATCAAAATACTTCCAAATCCTGCAAGACCGGCAATTGATTATGCGAATGCTGTCGACGAGTTATCTGTCAATGTAAACAATTTATTCAATACCACAAGTCGTTTACAAAGCAACGTTAATGTAGGATTGGAGAACAATTTCGCAACAGTCTTGGGCATCAGTCATACTTCGCCAAATCCATTAAAATCAAGAAAAATCCTTGAAACGGTTATCGAAAGCTACAATGAGGATGAGATGTATGACCGCACTATCGAGTTTGAAAAAACAGGTGAATTTATAGATCACCGAATTAACATAATCAACGAAGAACTGGGGGATGTTGAAGGTAGCAAGGAAAGTTTCCAGGTTAGCAGAGATATTGCAAGATTAGATCTAGAAGTTACTTCAGCAATTGGCACAAAGACAAGCTTAGAAGGTAGATTGCTTGATGTTGACACCCAATTGAGTTTGCTCAATTCTTATCGCAATTACATTTCTTCTAAAAGCATGAGTGACATTCTTCCACAAGATATTTCCAATGCCTCCGGAGCTATCAATGAATCCGTGAGCCGATACAATAGTTTGGTTATCCAACGAAATGACCTTTTAGCAGCAGGTGCTACCGAAATGCACCCGGATGCGGAAAATCTTGCTCGTAATATTAGGGAGTTTAGAACAAATCTATTACAAAACGTAGATAAACAATTGCAGTCAATGCAAGCCATGCGTGGCAATTTAAGTGGCGAATTGGGCAGAGTAAGTGCATTTAAACGTCAAGCACCGAGGATGGATCGCATTACCCGCGATATTGAGCGTCAACAACAAATCAAGGAAAATCTCTATTTATTGCTTCTCCAAAAAAGAGAAGAAGCTGCCATTTCCTTGGCTATTACGCAACCCAAAGCTAAATTAATTGATCCACCAAAAAGTAACTACACTCCTATTTCTCCGAAAAAGTTCAACTACTACGTTGGTGCATTTAGTTTAGGGCTTCTACTTCCATTAGCATTTATCTACACTAGAGAATTACTTAAGGATAAGATAGAAACAAGAGAAGATTTAGAAGAGTTCATTAAAGGTAAACCTTTGGTTGCAGAAATACCACGTGTTGATTCGGTTCATGAGCACCATGTCGTAGGTTCTGATTTGAGTATGATTTCTGAAGCCTTCAGAATTATGCGTACCAATTTAGATTTTGTGCTTTCTTCGATCAAAACAGATGGTGCTAAAGTAATTCTCATCACATCCTCCATAAAAGGTGAGGGTAAAACTTTTGTTGCCATGAACTATGCACACATTCTTGGTCAACTAAAAGAGAAGAAATCAATTATTGTGGGTGCGGACATTCGAAATCCGCAACTCCATAGATTCGATCGTGAGAAAAAGAGTATCGAAGGTCTTACAGAGTATTTGTATCATGATGATGTAGATTACCGAGACTATGTAAGATTATCCAATTCCGATGGTAAAACTCACATTCTGTTCTCCGGTCGCATTCCTCCAAATCCTACGGAACTTTTGATGAGTGACAAATTTGACCGTTTGATTGCTCAACTGCGAAAAGATTATGATTATGTGGTCATTGACTCTGCCCCGCTTGTTCTTGTATCCGATACATATCACATTAGCAATGAAGCCGATGTAACAATCTTTGTTACTCGCTCCGAAATTACGCCGAAAAGTGTACTTCGAATCCCACTTGAAGCTGCTGAAATTGGCAGAATTAAGAACATTGTTTTTGCCTTAAATGATATTTCCAGTTCACATAGTGGTTATGCATATGGTTATAAATATAACTACGGATATGGCTATGGATATGGAACAAAAAACCGAAAAAGAAGTTTACTGAGTCGATTAAGAACGTTTGGAAGGTAAATTATGGAATTGAAGGAATTAGAAGCTAAAAAAATTTTAGTAACGGGTGGTGCAGGTTTCATCGGAAGTAATTTGTGTGAAAAATTACTTTCATTAAATGCCAATGTGGTTTGTTTAGACAATTTCGCTACTGGAAAAAAAGAAAATTTAATTTCATTTCAGGATCATCACCATTTCAAACTTATCGAAGGAGACATCAGAAATATGGAAACCTGTATAGAAGCGTGCGATGGACAGGATTTTGTTCTTCATCAAGCAGCACTTGGTTCTGTTCCACGTTCCATTAACGATCCGGCGACATCAAATGAGGTTAATGTTGGTGGATTTCTCAACATGTTGATCGCCGCTAGAGACGCCGGAGTCAAGCGATTCGTTTATGCAGCGAGTTCTTCCACTTATGGGGATTCCAAAGAGCTTCCAAAAATAGAAGACAGAATAGGCAAACCTTTGTCACCTTATGCTGTCACGAAATTGGTGAATGAAATATATGCCGATGTTTTTCATAAGACGTATGGAATCGATACAATTGGATTGAGATATTTCAATGTTTTTGGGCGGAGACAAGATCCTAATGGTGCATATGCGGCGGTAATACCAAAGTTTGTTCTCCAATTTCTTGAACACCAATCGCCTACAATTAATGGTGATGGTCAATACTCTCGTGACTTTACCTACATTGACAATGTGGTTCAAATGAATTTGCTTGCGTTGACTACTGAAAATACCAATGCCCTAAATCAAATATATAACACGGCTGTTGGAGATCGTACTACCATAAAAGACATGGCCGAAAAACTACGGGAATTTCTTGCTGATTTTGACCCAAAAATCGCTGATGTAGAAATTCTTCATGGTCCGGTGAGAGCCGGAGACGTTCCCCATAGCAAAGCCAGCATTGAAAAAGCTAAAGAATTTTTGAATTATTATCCCTCCCACAGCTTTCACCAAGGTTTGAAAGAGGCTGTAAAATGGTATTGGGAAAATCTGAAAACTAACAATTAAAAAATTATTATGAAAGATACAATCGCAATTATTGGATTGGGCTATGTAGGTTTACCACTCGCACGCCTATTTGCCGAAAAATATCCTGTTATAGGTTTTGATATAAGCCAATCTCGTGTCGACCAACTGAATAGTGGACATGATGACACTTTAGAGGTTTCGGATGAACTTCTGCAAAGTGTATTGATAACTGACTTTTCCGATGATATAGAAAAAGGGCTTTATAATACTACCAGTACAGAGAAGTTGGCAAAAGCCAACATTTATATCATTACAGTGCCAACACCTGTAGATAAGAATAATCGTCCTATCCTCACTCCGCTTATCAAAGCAAGTGAAACTGTAGGTAAAGTATTAAAGAAGGGAGACATAGTGATTTATGAATCTACCGTTTATCCGGGCGCTACTGAGGAAGACTGTGTACCTGTTTTGGAGAAACATTCCGGTCTCAAGATGAATCAAGATTTTTATGTAGGGTACTCTCCAGAACGAATAAATCCTGGAGACAAAGAACATACCGTTGAGAAAATTTTGAAAGTTACCAGTGGTTCTACGCCTGAGATTGGAAAAAGAGTAGATGACTTATACAAAGAAGTTATTACTGCCGGTACTCACCTCGCTCCCACTATCAAAGTAGCCGAAGCTGCAAAAGTGATTGAAAACTCACAAAGAGATATAAACATAGCCTTTGTAAATGAGTTGAGTAAGATTTTCAATCTTATGGACATCAATACTCATGATGTACTTGCTGCAGCAGGCACGAAATGGAACTTTTTGAAATTTAGTCCGGGCCTTGTTGGAGGTCATTGTATTGGTGTGGATCCATATTATCTTGCTCAAAAAGCACAAGAATTCGGTTATCATCCCGAAATCATTTTGGCGGGTAGAAGACTGAATGACTCTATGGGTCAGTATGTTGCAGGGGAAGTTGTCAAAAAAATGCTGAAAAACGACCTGAAAGTCAAAAATTCAAAAGTATTAGTTTTAGGTATCACATTCAAAGAAAATTGCCCGGATGTAAGAAACACTAAAGTGGTTGATGTAATAAGCGGGTTAGAGGAATATGGTATTGATGTTACTATTTACGATCCATGGGCAAACCCGAAGGAAGTGAATCATGAATATCAAATGGAAATTGTAAATGAAGTGCCATCTGAAAAGTATGACGCTTTAGTGCTTGCCGTCTCTCATAAAGAATTTTTAAAGTTAGAAACTGAAAATCTGCTAAATGAGGATGGAATAATCTACGATGTAAAAAACTTCTTCCCAAAAGAAAAAATACACGGTGGATTATGAAAAAGAAAATCTTAATTACCGGCGGAGCAGGTTTTATTGGGTCACATGTTGTAAGAAGGTTTGTTACAAAGTACTCTGATTATGACATTTTCAATCTTGACTCCCTCACCTATGCAGGCAATTTAGAAAATCTGAAGGATATAGAGGCCTATCCGAATTATCACTTCATTAAAGCGGACATCACAGACGAAGCAACTATCAATAAACTATTTGAAGAACATCAATTCACAGATGTATTGCACCTAGCCGCAGAATCCCATGTTGACCGTTCAATCACTGATCCACTGGCATTCGCCAAGACCAATATTCTGGGTACAATGATTTTATTGAATGCCTTCAAGAATCTTTGGAGTGAAAGATGGGACGGCCATAGATTTTATCATATCAGCACAGACGAGGTATATGGCACACTCGGAGAAACGGGATTGTTTACCGAAACTACATCTTACGATCCTAATTCACCCTATTCAGCTTCGAAAGCTTCTTCAGATCATTTTGTAAGAGCCTATGGAGAGACTTATGGAATGCCATATGTGATTACCAATTGTTCTAACAATTATGGGCCTAATCATTTTCCTGAAAAACTAATCCCTCTTTGCATTAATAATATTCTTACAGGTAAGCCATTACCGATATATGGCAATGGAAAATATACTCGTGATTGGTTATATGTAATAGATCACGCAATAGCCATAGATTTAGTTTTCCACAAGGGTGAAAACCATGAAACTTACAATATTGGTGGTTTCAACGAATGGCAAAACATCGATTTGGTGCGTGAACTCTGTAAGCAAATGGACTCCAAACTGGGTAAAGATGAAGGAAGTTCCGAAAAACTAATCACTTTTGTAAAGGATAGACCCGGTCACGACTTGCGGTATGCAATTGATGCCTCTAAGATCAATCAGGAATTAGGATGGGCCCCTTCTGTTACATTTGAAGAAGGCCTTTCAAATACGATCGACTGGTATTTAAACAACGAAGACTGGTTGCAAGAAGTAACTTCCGGTAATTATCAAAATTATTATCAAAACCAGTACAAAGGGGAATGAAAATAGAAAAAACAGCCATACAAGACTGTTTTATAATCGAGCCATCGGTATTCGAAGATGCTCGCGGATACTTTTTTGAAAGCTTCAATCTGGCAAAATTTTCAGAGTCTAGTGGACTACAAGTTGATTTTGTTCAGGACAATCAATCCTTATCTTCTTATGGAGTAGTACGAGGTATGCATGCACAGATTGGAGATTACGCTCAAGCTAAATTGGTAAGAGTATTACAGGGTGAAGTCTTGGATGTAGCTGTAGATTTCAGAAGAAATTCCCCAAGCTTTGGCAAGAAAGTAGAAGTGCTTTTGTCTGAATCCAATCGTCGTCAGCTATTTATACCTCGAGGATGTTTACATGGCTTTTCTGTTTTATCAGAATCCGCAGTTTTCTTTTATAAGTGCGATAATTATTATAATAAAATTGCTGAAGTTGGTGTAAATCCTTTAGATTTAGATTTACAAATAGATTGGAGAGTACCCGAACATAAAATTTTGCTTTCTGACAAAGATATTAATGCATCCACTTGGCAAGATTTCAACGAAACCTCAAACAAGCTTACATCATGAAAGGAATTATTCTAGCCGGTGGTTCCGGCACTCGTTTACACCCACTTACTATTGCAGTATCTAAACAGCTACTCCCTATTTACGATAAACCCATGATTTATTATCCGCTGTCAGTACTTATGCTTGCGGGAATAAAAGAAATTCTAATAATATCAACGCCACATGATCTTCCAAATTTCAAAAAATTGCTTGGGGATGGCTCACAAATCGGTCTTCAACTATCTTATGCCGAGCAACCTTCTCCGGACGGTCTTGCTCAAGCTTTCATAATTGGTAAAGAATTTATTGGGCAGGATGATGTGTGTCTTGTATTAGGGGATAACATATTTTACGGAGCCGGTTTATCGCAAAAGTTGCAAAATGCAGTAGCTACTGTGAAAAATGAAAAAAAATCGGTAATTTTTGGTTACCAGGTTCATGACCCGGAAAGATACGGTGTTGCGGAGGTTGACGCTGATGGAAATGTTTTAGGCATAGAGGAAAAGCCCGCTCAACCCAAATCCAATTACGCTGTGGTTGGACTCTACTTTTATCCAAACAACGTGGTAGAAATAGCAGAAAATGTAAAGCCCTCTGAGAGAGGTGAATTGGAAATTACCTCGGTAAATAATGCCTATTTAGAAAATCAGGATTTAAAATTGGAAGTTTTGTCCAGAGGTTTTGCATGGCTAGACACCGGAACACACGAGGCACTCACAGAGGCAACTGAATTTGTAAAGGCGGTTGAACATAGAACGGGTTTGAAAATTGCTGCAATTGAAGAAATTGCTTGGAAAATGGGTTATATTAGCAAGGAAGAATTGAAAACCAACGCACAACACATTCAAAAAAGCAGTTATGGGAAATATTTGTTAGGCCTTTGATGCAAAAACCTGAATTAATAGAATTACCCAAGATAGTTGATCCCAGAGGAAATCTCTCTTTTTTCGAATATCCAAAACAGTTACCCTTTGAAATTGCTAGAACTTATTGGATATATGATGTACCGGGAGGTGAAATACGAGGGAGCCATGCCTTTAGAGAACAACAGGAATTTATAGTTGCTCTTTCAGGTAGTTTTGATGTTGTTCTCCATGATGGGAAAGATGAATTAAGATTTTCATTGAATCGTTCTTACCATGGTCTATTTATTCCAAATCTCTTCTGGAGGAGTTTGGAAAATTTTTCAACAAATTCTATTGCACTTATTGTTTCCAACAAAAAATTTTCCCATTTGGATTACATTCGCGATTTTGAAGAATTTAAAAATTTGAAAAATGGCTTTTAAACCTTCTGTTTTTGACTGTTCCGTCATCGACTTAGGGAAAATATCATTTAAAGAAGGAAATCTCACGGTTATTGAAAATAATGGTATATTTCCTTTCTCAGTGAATAGAATTTTTTATTTATATGATATTGCCGGAGGCGAGAGTCGTGGTGCTCATGCGCATAAAGAATGTCATCAATTTTTAATTGCTGCCGGAGGGAGCTTTGAAGTGGCTTTAGATGACGGGAAATTCAAAAGACAAGTTTTTCTCAATCGTCCGGATTTAGGCTTACATATTCCATCAGGTGTTTGGGCTTCTGAGATTAATTTTTCTTCAGGTGCAATTTGTTTAGTTTTGGCTTCACACATATATAATGAAGCAGACTATATTAGAAATTATGAAGAATTCTTAAAATTCAGAAATGAATAAAATTCACCCTACCGCAGATGTACAAACCAAAAAGATAGGTCAGAATACACAAGTTTGGCAATTTACCGTTATTTTGGCTGGAGCTAAAATAGGAGAAAATTGTAATATTAATTGTCAAGTATTCATAGAAAATGATGTTAAAATTGGTGATAATGTCACCATTAAACCCGGTGTGCAGATTTGGGATGGAGTCACTTTGGAGGACAATGTATTCATCGGTCCCAATGTTACTTTCACAAACGATCTAATGCCGCGCTCGAAAGTTTATCCTGAAGTTTTTGTAGAGACTATAATCAAAAAAGGGGCTTCTATTGGAGCAAATGCAACAATTATTGCCGGCAATACCATTGGTGAAAATGCTATGATAGGTGCAGGTAGCGTTGTTACAAAAGATATTCCGGCAAACGAAATATGGATGGGAAATCCTGCCAAATTCTATAAAAAAATTAACCATGATTAAATTCCTCGACCTTCAGAAAATTAATCTTGCGCATCAAAAAGAAATTGAAGAAAGGCTTCTAAATGTTTTCAGAAGTGGTTGGTATTTACTTGGAAATGAAGTGAAGCAGTTTGAAGAGAACTTAGCCCAACATACAGGGACTAAATATGCCATAGGGGTCGCTAACGGTTTGGATGCGCTTAGACTTATTCTTCGTGCCTATATAGAAATGGGTGTTTTGAAAAAAGGCGACGAAGTCATAGTGCCGGCTAACACTTACATCGCTTCTATTCTGGCTATCTCAGACAATGAATTAACTCCCATGCTTGTGGAGCCAGATATGAATACTTATAACCTCGATATTTATAAGATAGAAGAAAATATTACTGAGCGTACAAAAGCTATCATGATTGTACACCTATATGGACGTGTAATGTTTTCCGATGAACTAATAGCCTTAGCGAAAAAACATAACTTAAAAATCATCGAAGACAATGCTCAATCAATTGGAGCGATATGGAATGGAACGAAAACCGGCAATTTAGGTGACGCCGCCGGATTTAGTTTTTATCCGGGTAAAAATTTAGGTGCTCTTGGTGATGGAGGTGCGGTGACCACAAATGATGAAGAATTGTCAAAGACAATCAGAGCACTTGCTAATTACGGTTCAAATCAGAAATATGTTAACGTATATCAGGGCTTGAATTCCCGTTTGGACGAAATACAAGCTGCAGTATTAGACTTAAAACTGAAGTATATTGATGTTGAAAATGATAGAAGAAGAGAAATTGCTGAAAGATATATTTCCGAAATCAATCATCCTGCAATTATTTTGCCTGGACGTCCTGAAAATAGATTAGAGCATGTATGGCATTTGTTTGTTATTCGTACTGCTGATCGCGATAATCTTCAAAGCTCACTTGCTGAAAAAGGAATTCAGACATTAATTCATTATCCAATTCCACCTCACAAGCAACATGCCTATAAAACTTGGAATGAAAGAAGCTACCCGATTACGGAATCCATTCATAATGAGGTATTGAGTTTGCCTATTTCTCCTATTATGACAAATTTTGAAATACAATTTGTAACTGACACGATTAATAATTACTGATCTAGTAAATATTACACTGACAGGCATAAAACGTCGATCTAATTTTTTAGAAATTATTTTTATTTGAAAATTTGCATATCA
>JAUNRT010000006.1 GCA_030535475.1 Weeksellaceae bacterium
TTTCTAAATTTTACTTGTTGACCAAAATACAAAAAGATGCGGAGCTGCCGAAATCCGAGTAGATTGATGGGATAACCGAAAACTTGAAATTGACGGCGTGAACGTGGGGAGTGGTGCGATGGAGCGGAGTTCTGCGGCAGGCAGTAGGTGAAAAGCCCGCAAAGGATTTTGGCTCTACAAAAAAGGAGCAAAACAGGTTGAGGGATTAGCGATAATGCCTTTTTTACAATTTTAAAAATTAATATCTAAAAAGGCATTGAGCTAAGCCAAACTGATTTTGCGACATTTTTTTGTAGCCAAAAGACTGCGTACTTGTAACCGGATGCCGACCCTGCCAAAAAATGGGATGGATGAGTGCTTGGGCAGCAGTGAGTTTTTTTGGCAGGGTGCCGCCCAAATACTTATTAATAAATTGCTGCTATTCAACCCAAGCGGCTCTTACCGGGCGCAGTGTGTCTCTGAAGTGGATAAGGTGCTCTTCTGAGATGTCTATGAAGCAGATGCTGTGATTGTCTGTTTCCTGGGTGAGCGTGCAGTGGTATTGAGTGTAGTTTTCTGCCGTGAGATATTCATTGAGATGCTTAGCGTGATGCTCTGCGGTGGGTTTTGAATGCGGCCCGTGGAAGTCCCAAAAGATTCTGATTGTGCGCATGTTTTTACTTTTCTATGACATTGTAACTGGCAAGAACACCACGTATGAGCGCGGAGCTGAATCCGCCATGTTCCATCTCATTGAGCCCTGTGATGGTGCAACCCATGGGTGTGGTTACGCGGTCTATTTCTGCCTCTGGATGGGAATCGTTTTCTATGAGGATTTCTGCTGAACCTTTGACCATGTGTGCTACTAGTTTTGCAGCGGTTTTGGAGTCGAAACCTATTTGTATAGCTCCCTGCATCATGGCTCGCATAAATTTGAGGCTATACGCTACACCGCAGGCACCAATGATGGTTGCGGAGTCCATGAGTGTCTCATCTATGACCACTACTTCGCCTATAGATTCAAACAGTTCTCGTACAAGATACAGCTGCTGGTCTTGATCATTCTCCTCTGCACACAAGCAGGTAATGCCTTCTTGTACGGCGGATGCGGTGTTGGGCATTGCGCGGAATACTTTGGCCTCATCACCCAAGAAGTCTCTCATATACTTGAGGGATATGCCGGTGGCGATGGATATGATGATATGGTCTTCACGCAAATGTCCTACGAGCTGATTGAGCACTTCCGGGATGTTTTTTGGCTGCAAGGCAAGGATGATATATCTGGCTTCTTTGGCAGCGGTGATATTGTCATATAAGAGCTCTACGCCATCCTCAAGCCACGGGTTTACAATGTCTTTGCGACGACGGGTGGCGATGATTTGTCCCGGAGCATATTTTGCACTTTTTATAAGACCATCTATGATTGCGGAACCCATATTGCCGGCTCCGAGTACTGCTACTTTGTCCATGTTTTGTTTTTGACGTGAAATGTAGGCATAAGTTTGGAAAGCAACAATAGGAGGATGGTGATGATACACCCTGTGAATATGGTGAGAAATCCTATGTCAAAACTATGCTGAGTGAGTAGATATTGATTGAGCAACCAAGCCAAAGCTGGCGCTAAAATACAGGCTATTGGAACGAGCGGATCATTGAGGCGTATTTTGGTAAAAATACCTACAAGAAAGAGTGCTAGTAAAGGCGCGTATGTATATCCTGCGAGCTTGAATATGAGGTCGAAAACATTGTCACTTGATCGTTGAAATATAAGGATGATAATGACCATCAATATGCTGAAACCTATGTGCGTGATGATGCGCAATGTGTTGGCGTTTTTTCTTTTTTGTAGATTGAGAAAGTCATAACTGAAAGATGTGGTGAGCGCTGTGAGTGCGCTATCTACACTGGAAAAAGCAGCTGCTGCGGTGCCGAGCACGAACATGGCTCCGGCAAATAGACCAAAATGGTTGATGGTGAGATATGGCAAGACCTTGTCTGTGGCAGTGACTGTGGTGGTGATACCGTTTTGCACTACCTCTTTTGTAGGCAAACCTATCTGATTGAGGTCGGCATACAAGTACAACATCATTCCTAGAAACAAAAATAATATCTGAGCTATGGCTACTGAAAAGCTAAAAACGAGTGTGTTTTTCTGCGCTTCACGTACATTTTTGCAGGTAAGACTTTTCTGCATCATATTCTGGTCTAGCCCCATCATTGCCATGGCTATGAGTATGCCGGAAAGGATTTGTTTCCATATATAGGACCCAGATTTGGGGTCGGTGTCTATCCATTTCCAGTAACCACGCTCTTGTCCTAAATCTATGGCTTCTGCCACAGAGATGTTGAGTGAGCTGAATATCACAACTACTATAGATAGTGCCGCTAATAGCAAAAAAGATGTCTGTAACAAGTCTGTCCAAACAATGGTTTTGATACCTGCTTTGTAGGTATATAAAAAAATGAGCATGAGAAACACAATCGCCAGCCACCATGTGTCACTACTTTCTAGTCCAAAAAGTACTTGTAGGATTTTAATAGCAAGTAGCATGCGCAAACCTGCACCAAATGACTGGGAAACTATGAAGTAGAATGACCCGGTTTTGTAGGAAAACCAACCAAATCTACTATTTAAGTATTCATATATTGAAACCAGCCGCATTCTATAGTACAGTGGTATCAGTACAAAGGTGATGAATAGGTATCCCAACATATTTCCAACAAAAAATTGTGCTGTGTAGAAACCCTTGCTGGCTACACTACCTGGTATGGAAACAAAGGTGACCGCAGATAGTGCGGCGCCTATCATACCAAATGATACTATGAACCATGGTGATTGCCTATTGCCTGTGAAAAAGGTTTCTTTATTGGCGTTACGGCTCGTGAAATATGCTACCAATAACAACACTGCAAAATAGGCTGCTAAAAGTAGTACGATGGTGGTGGTAGATAACATCTTCTTTTTTGAGAAAACGCCAAAGATAATATTTTAGGCGATTTGGTTTTCTTTGGTACGTTTTTTTATATAGTATTGTATATAATTCTGTGCTGGTGATAGTATCTCGTAAAATTAGTTTGTGGTTTAGAGCATTTGCTGCTTGGCTAATGCTTTGCACAATGGTTTCGCTTGATGCACAATTTACGCTAAATACTCCGGATAATCTCGTTTTTGAGGCTACACAAGATGTACGTGATATTTTCACGGATGATCATGAAAATCTTTACTTCATCACTGCTACGGAAGTTTTATGGAAGATGGACAGAAAAACAGGGGAAATATTCTCTCACAAACCGGTTTTTCCCATCAAAAATATTCAAACCTACAATCCGTTTTTTCTTTCATACACCAATGATTTATTGCAAATAGTGATATTGGATTCCAAGCTCAATCCTATACGGGAAGATGTTTATCTTTTCAAGCACGGCAATTGGATACCGGGTGCTACAATCATTCTAGATTATGATATTTTGGCAACCGTAGATCGCAATTCCAAATCATTGGTATTGTTTGACTATCGCAATGAGAAAATAATACGCCGTGTGAATTTGCCAGATGAAATCAATATCAACGAAATTCTTCGGATCACTTATAGTCAAAAGATTTTGCACTTATATACTCATGAGCAGGTTTATCATTTTGATTTTTTTCTACAGCCTTTCGCTATTTCAGATCATTTAGCCGGCTCAGACTTTATGGGAAGGAGATATTTACGCCAAAATCAAAATACAATGGAGGTCCTAGAATTAGGAAAAACAGCCGTGCAACACACTATTCAAGCAGATTGCACACCCACTCAGTCACGACTTTTGCGCAACGGAGTATTTGTGCTATGTGAAAATCTTGTGTATTTTTACCCCTTCATTACACAAAAACCATAGGTTCTATGCATATAGCCATTGCGGGAAACATCGGGGCTGGAAAGACTACACTCACACACAAGTTGGCCAAACATTTTGGGTGGACCCCGCAATTTGAAGACGTTGATAGAAATCCATACCTCGATGATTTCTATCATGATATGGAAAAATGGGCCTTCAATCTGCAAATCTATTTCTTGGGTAGCAGATTTGGACAAATCAAACAAATACGAGAGAGCGGGTTAGACATCATACAAGACCGCACCATTCATGAAGACGCTCATATATTTGCCAGTAATTTGCACGACATGGGGCTGCTCATGACCAGAGATTATGAAAACTATCTTACTGTTTTCAATCTTATGAATTCCTTTGTACAAGCGCCGGATTTGCTCATTTACTTGCAGGCGAGCATCTCTACACTAGTGAAGCAAATACATATGCGCGGCCGAGAGTATGAAAGCTCTATAAGCATAGACTACCTCAATAGACTCAATGAAAAATATGAATCCTGGATTCAAGGCTATGATGAGGGGAAACTCCTTATAGTAAATATGGACAATTTGGACATTGTCAACAATCCAGAAGATTTAGGCTATATCATCAACAAAATTGATGCTGAACTCTACGGTCTTTTCTGAGCAAAAATTTATACAAAGTTTTGAGTAACAAGAATATTACATTTTTTCTGACCACAGATGTGGTAGATGATAGACCCATCTATATTACAGGTCCATTCAATGGTTGGAACCCACATGATGAGAAATTTAGGCTGAGCAAATCACAAGACAACCAATTCTCTATCACTATACAAGTCAATTCAGAATCCAATGTACCTTTTGAGTATAAATACACCAAAGGCGGTTGGGAAAATGTAGAAATTGACATTCATGGAAACATACATCCCAATCGCAAAATCAAAGGAGATCAAGTTCAAGTTTTTGACCACGTGAGCCGTTGGCGTGAAAACTGGGCGCCATTCAAAGCTAAATATTTCCCCATTGTAGAGCTTATCTCAGACGAATTTGAGATACCACAACTCAACAGAACACGTCGCGTTTGGGCATTGTTACCCTACAATTATCATCAAACTACGCAGCGCTACCCGGTGTTATATCTACAAGATGCGCAAAATTTGTTCAATGAAGGCTCGCCATATGGCAATTGGGAAATAGACAAGAAACTCTCAATATTGGCAGAATATGGGAGAGGAGAGATTATCATTATAGCCGTAGAGCATGGTGGCGAAGAGCGTATCAAAGAGTATATGCTAGACCACAATTCACTCATGCAACACGGTGAAGGCAAGAAATATATACGCTTCATTACAGACACACTCAAATATTACGTAGACAAGCGCTACCGCACATTACCAGACAGAGAGCACACCGGCATAGGCGGCAGCTCCTTGGGCGGTCTCATCAGTATCTACGGCGGGTTGCTCTACCCGGAAGTGTATAGCAAGCTCATGGTTTTCTCACCATCATTATGGGCAATACCACAGATCAGTTTTCCCACATTGCGCTTTTTCAATCCTTTCAACACCAAAGTTTATCTATATGGCGGCAAAAAAGAAGGATCAAACATGGTGAGCAAAATCCGCAAATTCAGCAAGCAACTTGAGTATCATGATCAAGATGATGAGCGCAATTTTGAAATGAAACTCAGCATCAACCCGGAGGGTAAGCACAATGAGTATTATTGGTCTCAGGAATTCCCAAAAGCCATGGAGTGGCTATATTTCAACACATTTAAAGATCCCGTAGAAACCGTATCACATAATTCACATAACCACACAAGCAATAGCTAATGCAGATAGTATCACAACCGCAATCAGACATACAAACCATACATTTTTTCACCAAAGAATCTCTTAAGCAGGCGCAGCTCAGCCTTCTTAGCAACATCGCATTTGAGGCCGGCAAAAAGGAATTCGCTCACGCACTCTCGCAAGACAAAAACTATTTTCTAATAGGTCTAGGAGAGGAAACCACTCAAAAAGCACTCAGAGACATTGCGGCATCATTTGCGCACACCTACCGCAAAAAAATTGCAGAAGAAGATACACAAATCATCCTACCGGAATCATTGGATGAGCATCAGCAAGAGAATCTGTTGATTGGCCTTTTCAGCGGACTCTATACCCTAGACAAAAAAGAAGCAAAATCTTTTCTACAATGGGATCATAGCATCAAAATTGTTACACAACATGCACAAGCAGAGGAATTTGTGCAAAAAGCCAAATCCATCACAGAGGGGAAATTCATAGCAATGGATTTGCTCAACTTGCCACCCAACCATAAAAACTCAGAAATCCTCAAAGATTTCTTCAAAAACATGGCATCAGAATACGGCTGGGAATTCAATTCCATGGGTCGTGAAGAGTGCAAAAAGCAAAATCTACATTCCTTTTTAGCTGTTAATCAAGCTAGTGCGCACAAGCCAGCCTTTGTTACACTTCAATACAAGCCGGAAAACGCAGTTAAAAAAGTAGTTCTGATAGGCAAGTGTATCACTTTTGATACGGGTGGTGTCTCCATCAAACCCTCAGAAAACATGCACCTTATGAAAAGCGACATGGGCGGAGCCACAACCGTCTTGGGCACGCTCATCGCCGCCACACAGTTGCAACTGCCGGTGCATATATACGCGGTGTTTCCCGCTACAGACAATGTTTTGAGCGCCACGGCATATCTACCGGGAGACGTTATTGCTTCTCATGCGGGCAAAACCATAGAGGTCATCAACACAGACGCAGAAGGTCGCATGACACTCGCAGACGCGCTCAGCTACAGTATCAAGGAATATCAAGCAGACATTGTTTTAGACATTGCCACCCTTACCGGCAGCGTGGTGCGCGCTCTCGGTTATCAGGCCGCAGGCATCTTTTCATCCAATGACAAGCTTTTGGAACAAATCCAGAACATAGGCAATGAAACAGGCGAGCGTGTGTGGCCGTTTCCCATGTGGGATGAGTATGCAGAAGATCTCAAATCAGACGTAGCAGACCTCAAGCACATCAGTAACACACCGCTTTCAGACGTCATTTATGCGGCCAAATTTTTGCAAGCATTCACACATGACCATAAATCTTGGGTTCATATAGACATCGCCGGGGTAGCCTTTGGCAGTAATGCATATTCCAAAGATCGTAGCGCCACAGGATACGGTGTGCAGCTTCTTACCAACTGGTTACAGTCTATTAAAGCAGAAGATTAAGTAGCTTTGATTAAATATTGATAATCTTTTTATTAGGGCGGCACCCCTTACGGCTTCGCCGTTTCGGGGTCGGGCCATTGAGCTAAAATCTTGTTCCTGTATGCCCACAAAAAATATTGCCGCCGGCACACTCTCCCGGATGAGCCGGGACCCGGTACCGGACAGCAATTTTTTTGTCAGGGCATTCAGTTCACAAGGATACCGCTCATGTCCCTGCCGCAACCTGGTGTGGTTTCATACCTTTTTTTATAGGACTTTTTTATTTTAGTAAGGTATGATCCCACCCCAGGTTTTTTGTAAAGGTGAAAAAAGGGTTTTTTATTAGCAATCACAGCAAATTCAAATTCGATCTTTCATCCCTTTGCTTAGTTTGAAAGTTGTGCTTTCATGAAAGAAATTGCACAAAAGCCATAGCTCAACCACAGAGCCTATTATCTAAACATCAAAAAATCACTAAATTTAGGCGCTTATAAAGTCATTTAAACATCAATTTCAAACAAAATCACGCTACAAACATGAGAATAAGCTTCTTGCTATTTTTGCTACCATGCCTATTATTGGGGCAAATTGGCCATTGGCCCAATGACACGCAAGGCAAAGACAAAAGCATATACGCCATCACCAATGTTACTCTATATCAGTCGCCAAGTGAGCGCGTAGAGCAAGGAACTTTGGTGTTTTCAGAAGGCAAAGTGATCAATGCCGGGAAAATCCCTACGCCACCAAACGCTGTTGTCATTGATGGCACAGGATACTTTATCTATCCTGGATTCATAGACCTTTTTGTAGGTGAAGGATTACGTTCACCAAGTATTCCCGTGAGAAGCTCTGGCAGCATTTATACACCTTTTATAGAATCTTCCTCCGCTTACAATGATGCTATACGTCCATTTGTGCGTGGATATGAGCTACTTCAAGACTCAGAATCACGATTTGATGACCATATGAAGCAAGGTTTTTCTGTAGTTATGGCACACAATCCAGATGGAATAGCACGTGGTACTGCGGTGTTGGTGCATACAGGTGCAGGCAATCTTGGTGAAATGCTGGTTGAGGAAGATGCAGCTCAGATTTTTTCTTTACAAAAAGGCAGCTCTAAAATGGCATACCCATCTTCATTGGCAGGTAGCATCGCACTATTGCGTCAACTCATGTATGACACAAAGTGGTATGCTGCAGACAAGAATAGATCAGAAATTAATAGTAGCTTGCAAGCAATGGTGAATTCAGGTAATTTGCCAAGAATCTTTCTCACCCAAGACAAATGGGATATTACGAGACTTCATGAGGTTTCAAAAGAGTTTGATTTGCCTTTTATTTACATGGGTTCGGGAAATGAATATCAGCGCATTGCTGAAATTCAAGCCACCGGCAGTTCTATCATTTTACCACTTCAGTTTCCAAAACCATTCAAAGATTTGGATATGATAAGCTTAGACAGACTCAGCCTATCTCAACTCAAGCATTGGGAACTTGCACCCTATAATGCCAAAATGCTTTTAGATTCAAAAATACCTGTAGCCTTTAGCCTGCATGGTCTTGAAAAAAAATCAGATTTTTTGAAATCTCTACGCACGTTGCATGAAAATGGAATGACACAGGAGCAAATACTTACCGCACTAACAACCACTCCAGCCTCTCTTATTGCTCAACCATCTTTAGGACACTTGCACAAAGGCTCCGCTGCTAACTTCATCCTGACTTCAGGGGATCTGTTTCATAAAGATACAGAAATCTATGAGGTATATTCTCAAGGTAAAAGAAACCTTGTAAAACCTAGACCCAACGCAGATCTGCGAGGTGAATATGAATTGGAAATTGGCGATAAGAAATATCAATTAAGCATTGGAGGAAGCCCTTCATCACTCAAACCAGAACTCAAACTAGATAGTATAAAAGGCAAAGCAGAGCTACGCATAGAAGAGCACAAATGGAACATGCGCCTTCTCACACCAATAGATTCTGTGCAGTACAGCATGTTTGCGCTTATAGATAATACCACTAAAAATTATAACGGATTTGCTACCAATAGTCGTGGACAAAATGTTCCTTTTTCTCTCAAATTTCAAAAAGAATTTGAGTCAAAGCCGGAACGAGATAAAAAATCCGAAAAACAAAAAGTAGGACCCGTTGTATTTCCATTCGGTGCATTTGGAAATGAAAATCTGCCAACTACAGGCAGATATATCCTGAAAAATGCTACTGTATGGACCAACACGCCAAGCGGTATAGAAGAAGGAGTGGATGTACAGATACACAATGGCAAAATCCAAGGTGTTGGTAAAAATTTATCTTCAGCTGGGTACAATGTAATAGATGCTACCGGCAAGCATCTCACCAATGGTATCATAGATGAACATACGCATATAGGTCTCACACGTGGAGTCAATGAAGTGGGAGCCAATAATTCTGCAGAAGTACGTATGGCAGATGCACTCAATCCTGATGATGTCAATTTTTATAGACAACTGGCAGGTGGTGTTATCGCTGCTCAACAACTTCATGGCTCTGCAAATCCTGTAGGAGGACAATCTTCTATTGTTAAATTTCATTGGGGTCAGAACGCAGCAAATATGCAATTCAAAGAAGCCAAACCTGCAATAAAATTTGCATTAGGCGAAAACGTTAAGCAAAGCAATTGGAGTGACAACCCCAATAGATTCCCACAATCAAGAGCAGGAGTAGAGCAGGCATTTGATTTTTGGTTTACCCGTGCTTTGGAATATGAACAAGAAAAGGCGAAGAACAAAAATGTAAGAAAAGACCTCAGACTCGAAACCATGCTCGAAATCCTCAAGGAACACAGAGCAATTTCCTGTCACAGCTATGTGCAAAGTGAAATCAATATGCTCATGAAACTTGCGGAAAAGTTTGGTTTTACCATCAACACTTTCACCCATATATTGGAAGGATATAAAGTAGCGGACAAAATGAAGGAACATGGAGCCTATGCATCAAGTTTCTCAGATTGGTGGGCATACAAAGAAGAGGTAAGAGATGCCATACCTCATAACGCTGCACTTCTCACTGCTATGGGTGTAGTCACCGCCATAAATTCAGACGATGCGGAAATGGCAAGAAGATTAAATCAAGAAGCGGCCAAAAGTGTGAAATATGGAGGTATGTCACAAGAAGAAGCTTGGAAAATGGTAACTCTCAATCCAGCCAAAATGTTGCATGTAGATCACATCACCGGGACTATAGAAGCAGGGAAAGCCGCCGATTTGGTACTATGGTCGCACAATCCTCTGAGTATATATGCCAAAGCAGAAAAAACCTGGGTTGACGGCATACTCTATTTTGATCTTGATCAGCAAGCCGCAAAGGACCGAAAGGTACAAGAGGAAAAAGTACGCATTATGCAAAAAATGATACAATCTCCAGACTTCAAAGAAGGCAACACTGCAAGCTTAGAACAAAAGGAAGAAGAACACTATCATTGTGACACACTCATAGATTTTCACTAAGACCATACTACCACATATGCAATTAATTTTTAAAATATATCTGATCAGCATTTTCCTTACGTGCACGCCATTATTGGGCCAACGTCAAGTGCCGCAAGATGCCTACAATGGAAAAATAGCCTATACCGGTGCAATCATTCACACCGGTACCGGCCAAAAATTAGAAAATGCTACTATTGTCATTGAAGGCGGAAGTATCATAGCCATTGGCCAAAATATTCCTACACAAGACGCTAAAGTCATAGATGTGACGGATCAACATATTTATCCCGGTTTTATTTCAGTGAATAATACTACGGGATTGGTAGAAAATGAAGCCGTGAAAGCTACCGTAGATTTCAACGAATCTGCAGACATGATGCCTGAAGTGCGCACATTGATTGCCTATAATACAGATAGCCACATCATCCCTACCATACGCACCAATGGTGTGCTTTTCACTCAACCGACACTCAAATCCGGCATTCTCTCTGGCACATCTTCAGTGATGCGCCTAGATGGCTGGAATTGGGAAGATGCCGTTGAGAAAAAAGACAATGTACTACACCTCAATTGGCCTGATAATCGATTGATTGCTGATGAAAAAAGAAGAGAAGACTTCCAGAAAGACAGACGCAAAAAGCTCAACGCTGTGCAAGACCTATTCATACGTGCAAGGCAATATGAGGAGAAAACAAACTATAAAGACTACAAACTGGAAGCAATAAAACCAGTGTTTTCCGGTGAAAAAATACTGTTTATCAATTTACGCGGCGCTGATGAAACCTTAGAGGCCATACAATGGGCCAAATCTCTTACGCTTCCCAAAGTTGTACTTATAGTGAATCACAGTGTTTTGGGAGTTATCAACGAAATCAAAAATGCCGGATATCCATTAATTGTTAGGCGCATCCATGATTTGCCTGCAACCACGGATTATACGCCAAATGCTAGTTTTGAATTTCCTGCAATTTTGCAATCCCATGGGATATTGTTTGGCTTGGATTATTCTGGTGATATGGAATACATGGGCGTACGAAATCTGCCATTTTTGGCAGGGACTGCCATAGCACATGGCTTGGAATATGAAGCCGCAGTGCAAAGTATTTCTTATAATCTTGCCAAAATTTTGGGTATAGAAGACAGAATAGGAAGTCTAGAGGTGGGTAAGCAGGCTACTTTTTTTATCTCTAAAGATGATGCATTAGACCAACTCACCAATCAGGTGACACATGCGGTAATCAAGGGCAGACCCATAGATTTGAACAACAAACAGAATGATCTTTACAAAACATATCATCAAAAGTATTTTGGCAATGACAGCATACCGCCGACTCTTGAGCACCTCCAGTAAGCTAAAACGGAGTATTAAAGTCTGTTAAGCAGTGTTAAATGCGTAAATCTTGCTCAATAAATTGGTATTAAATTTGTTTTATTGAGCAAAAAAATTAATAAATAGTATGAAAAACTTATTTCCCTACATTTTAGTAGGCATTTTAAGTGCAGGCACCACATTTGGCCTTATTCAATATACGAAAGACAATCCCAATTTTACTCAGCAGTTTACCCAATCTGCTACTGAAGAAGGAGCGCATTTTGCAACATATGATTACGCGTCAAGTGGCACAACAATGCCAGATTTTACACGTGCAGCAGAAACTTCTGTGAATGCCGTAGTAAGTATCAAGAACTTTGGTGCAACAAGACAGCAGCAACAAGGAGCAAACCCAATGGATTTTTTCAATGATCCGTTTTTTGATCAGTTTTTCAATCAACCTAGAAACCAACGTCAACAGCGAAATGAAAATCGCCCAAGCGGAGCAGGTTCCGGGGTGATAATTTCTGAAGATGGATATATTGTGACCAACAATCACGTGATTGACGGGGCTTCTAGACTGGAAGTTACGCTGAACAATCAGCAAAGTTATACCGCAAGAGTAGTGGGTACTGACCCTAATACCGATATTGCTTTGATAAAAATTGATGAGAGCAATCTACCATTTCTTACTTTCTTCAACTCAGATAATCTAAGAGTAGGAGAGTGGGTATTGGCAGTAGGAAATCCTTTTAGTCTCAACTCTACCGTGACAGCAGGTATTGTATCGGCTACAGGTCGTAGAATTGGTATTCTCAACCAAAGTGGTCAACACCCTATAGAATCATTTATTCAAACTGATGCAGCCATAAATCCAGGAAATTCCGGTGGAGCTTTGGTGAATACCAATGGTCATTTGGTAGGGATTAACACCGCTATATACTCACAAACTGGTTCTTATGCAGGCTATGGTTTTGCAATTCCTGCCAATATGGCACGAAAGATTGTAGAAGATATTCGTTCTTACGGCATGGTGCAACGTGGATACATTGGTATCTCCGGATTGGATTTATCCAATGCAGAACAGGTACGTAGATATAATCAAGATCGACAAACGGAAGTGAAAACCGGACAAGGCGTAATGGTGATTGGGCTAAGTGAAGGCGGAGGAGCAGAAGAAGCCGGATTGCGTGAAGGAGACATTATCCGCAACATTGATGGGACAGCTATCAACGCATTTAGTACTCTATCCTATGTTGTAGGAAACAAAAATCCGGGCGACAGAGTGAGTGTGCAAGTTTTGAGAGATGGTAAGGAACGCACCTTCCCGGTAGTGCTAAAAGATTTGAGAGGTCATGAAACCATACGTACCTTGGATGACCTTACCGTGATAGAGAAACTTGGAGCCGATTTTGAAAACCTAAGCGAAAGACAAAAAGTGCAATATGGCATTGACAAAGGTGTGATGGCCATAAATGTAGATGGAAGAGGTAAATTGGCTGGAATAGGAATCAACAACGGATACATAATTCTGAAAATTAACAACAAGGAAGTTGACTCAGAAAAAGATATAGAAAACATCCTCAAATCCTATAGCGGCAACGTAACAGTACAATATGTGGATAGATATGGCCGAATTTATCAACAAGGATTTACTCTATAATTCATATTGAATAATCATAAGCTAAAAGCGCCTCTTGCGAGGCGCTTTTTATTTTTTAGGTCTTGAAATCATTTGAAATATAAGTTCGTAAACCAAGAAATATTGATGCGAAGTTGATCAAAAATCGTTTATAAATTGTAATGTAGGCTTTATTCAATCATTCACTTATTTTTTACGAGAAAGAAGGTAATGGCCCACAATAGATGATTTTTAGGTATTTGTTTGGCACATTTTGCCATACAAACATATCAGAATATAATCTATCCTATGCTCAATCAGGCATTTGCTCAACATTTTTTGCCAGTGTTTTGAATCTGACCCCGTTTTCTTGCGTAACTGTAATGGTTACATGGCCGGTTTTACTTGTGTTGAAATCTGATGCTATACCAATTTTATCTTTATGCGTACCGGCTATTACTAAGCATTTATCTCCTGGATTTACTGGTTTTGATTCATTGGCCATGGCTTTGATTTATTTCTTCTTCTACAAATGCTTTGAAGTCTTGCAAGAATGTTACGGATTGTTTTTTGAAAGCACTAGGCATTAGGGCAGCTATGATTTTCATGAAACCTTTGAATTGAAACTCGTTTTCTGTAGTATATAAGGTTTGATGTGGTGAAACCTCTTCAAACAAGTTGCGCACGATATTGAACACTCCGTTGGCTTCATAGGTGCCGCTGAATTCTTGTGGGAGATTGCGCACTGTGACGGTTTCTATCATTTCTACTTTTCGCTTGCCCATATCATAAGTGATTCTGGATTTAGCACCGGGTTGACCTGGTGTGCCACTGATGGGTTCAAAACTTTCTAAGCCTTTCATCCATTTGTGCATATTGTCTGGATTGTCAAACAACTCAACAACCTTTTCACGTGGTGCATTGATGAGTATATCGGTTTTGAATTTCATAGGATTTATAATTTTTATTGATTTCAAAGATATATTTTCTTGGCTAATAGTTGAATCTTAAGAGACTTTATGAAATTAAAAAATCAACTCAAAACGTGCTGATCGGAAACTGTGTTGCAAATTCTGTACATTGAATGCTGGATGCGAGCCGAGGCAGGGATGCGAGCGGTATCAGCGGGAGATTTTGGGATTTCTGCAAAATGAGCAGCACAGGGGTTGAAAGAATGAGAGAAAACCCTGTGCTGCCCTTTTTGCATCCCAAAAGCCCCGTCTGATTTAGCGGGTCAGCCCGACCGCCATGTTTTCCGGGAAATTATTTTTCCCGAGAAAAATGGCGGGGCCTCCCAAAAAAAGAAATAAAAAAAACCGCAACATGTAATGATATTGCGGCTGATTTTTTGTGAATAATTCTTAGAATCTTCTGCGAATTAGTACGGCTCCTATACCCAATAATGCGCCTGCGAGAAGGGCTCTTTTGGTATTGGTGCTTGGAACGGGTAGCATAGTTTCACCGTAGATTTGATGCGGTCTGGGTGATGGCACCATGACGTTGCCATTGGTTTCTGATTGATCGCCATAGCGCATGTTTAGCCGTACGGCGGCTGCGCTAGTGTTGACCATGGTGCGCGGCATGATGCTGTAAATGGTATTGAGCAGCTTGCTAGACCAGTCTGGATAGACTGCTTTGCGTGGGTTTTTGGCCACGGAAACCATGGTCTGAGCCAGATCTTTTGGGTCAAATGAAATGGGTGGAATTTTGGTATTGTAACCGGAGTATTTGGCGGCATGCATGTTGCCTGTAGAGCGTTGGATGCCGGGATAGAGTGCGCTGATGTGGATGTTTGGGTAATGCGAAACTTCACCGCGCAGGCCTTCTACCATGCCTCTGATGCCAAATTTGGAGGCGGAATATGCGGTGCCATAGGGTGCGGGCATTTTGCCTCCGATGGAGATGTTATTGATAAGTACGCCGTCTTGTTGCTCTTTGAAGATGGGTATAACGGCATGTGCACCATGCAGGTAGCCGAGAAGGTTGGTCTTGATAATCTGATCTATGACTACTGAGGGCATGTCTTCTATCTTGCCTGTGGCCATGACACCGGCATTGTTTACCCACACGTCTATGCGCCCATTGAATTGCTTGGCCTGCTCAGCAAGTGACTGTACCTGCTCTGCATCTGACACATCTGTAGGGATGCCTAAAGCGGTGGCTCCTAGATCTTTGCACATTTGTACTGCCTTGTCTAATGCCTCTTCTCCTCTGGATGCGAGGACTACGTTGCAGCCTTCCTTTGCAAATGCTTCTGCGGCGGCTTTGCCGACTCCACTAGAGGCGCCGGTGATGACTACTGTTTTTCCTTGTAATGATTGAGTTTTCATATTGATTTTTTGTTTGTGATTGATAATCAATCAGTATCATAAATCAAACCATAGTTCTAGTCTTGCCCAAGTTTTTGAAGTTTTTGAGATATGAATTGTCTATTTGATTGCTCGCTATTTAATAAATTTACAACTGTGGTATATAATTATGATAAAAAGCTCATGAGGTGCGGTATGAAAGCAAATACACATAATTTTTTTTTGCGGCTCAAAGGTTTTATTTCATAAATTTGACGCATGAAAAAAGCCATTGCGGCGATAGCTTTGTTGCTAGGTATAGGATTTGGCCACTGTCAGGAAGATCGAGTGGAATATGAAGCTTTTACAGCCTATAGTCTGTTTAGCTTAGGATATGCCTATCAGGGCTCACATTTTATAGAGCCGGGATATAACTTGTATTTGGTGAGGCCTAATAATCACATTATAGACCTTGGTGCTACGCTAAATGTAGGCTACGCTAATGACAGGATGTTGTGGATTCCAGAGGCACAATTGGGGTATCTTTTCAACTTCAAAAACAAGGTGGTGGATCCTTATTCTGCCAATTTCAATAGTGCATTTTGGTTGGCGCGCGCCTCCATATCTCCTTATCATGTGACCCCCGAAGTCGGTATCACTGTTTTGAGTTTATTGGAGTTGACTGTGGGCTATGGATATGTGTTTAATGAGCATCCAGCGGTGGATCTCAGTGGACTGAAGTTGGGCTTGGGATTGAGAATTCCTTTCCTACTCTTCTGGAATGATAATGATTGATAGCTGCTATTATTACAAAATAGGATAATGATTGTTTTCTCAATAAAAAAAGCCCCGAAGGGCTTTTTCTTTTTGATATAAACTCATAGATTACAATGCAGAGTCGCCATCAAATGACTCTAAATACTCTGCTACGCGTTTTACAAACATGCCGCCTAAAGCACCATCTACCACTCTATGGTCATATGAGTGAGAGAGGTACATCTTGTGGCGAATCGCTATCATGTCACCTTCCGGTGTTTCTATTACCGCCGGTTTTTTCTCAATAGAACCTACTGCCATGATGGCTACTTGTGGTTGCGGAATGATAGGCGTACCCAAAATATTTCCAAAGCTTCCAATGTTGGATACAGTGTAGGTACCTTCCGTGATTTCCTCTGGTTTGAGATCGTTGGTTCTTGCTCTGGCAGCTAGGTCATTGATTTTCTTGGCAAGACCGGCAAGGTTGTACTGATCTGCATTTTTCACAATAGGAACTATAAGATTGCCATCAGGTCTTGCAGCTGCTATACCTATATTTATGTTTTTCTTTTTGATGATGTTGTCACCATCTACAGAGACATTGATCATAGGGAAATCGCGAATTGCCTTCACAATTGCTTGTACAATAATAGGCATAAAGGTAATTTTCTCACCTTCTCTTTTTTCAAATGCTGCCTTGTTTTTGTTTCTCCAAAGAACCACGTTGGTCATGTCTGCCTCTACAAAAGATGAAACGTGCGGTGCCGTTTGTACGCTGTGAAGCATATGCTGCGCAATGACTTTGCGCATGCGATCCATTTCTATTATTTCATCATTTTTGCCGGCAGCAACTTGCGGTGCAGGTGCAGCCTTTGTTGCAGGTTTTTGAGCAGGAGCAGCTGGAGATGCCTCTTTTTGCGGTGTTTGTGCCTGTTGTGATTTTCTACCGGAAGAGATGTATTGTTGCAGATCATCTTTGGTGACTCTACCATCTTTACCACTACCTTGAATAGAGCGGAGCTCATCTTGGCTGATGCCTTCTTCTTTGCAGATAGACTTTACCAAAGGTGAGTAAAATTCGTTTTCATTATTCTCAATGCTCGCTGCAGGAGAGATCTGTTCAGATACCTGCTGCTCTATGTCGCTAGCTGCTGCAATCTCTTCCGCCTTGAAATCGTCTTGTGATTCTTCTTGGCTCTGTGCAGGTTGTGGAGCAGTGTCACCGCCTTCAATCTCAAGGATGGCAAGAGGTTCACCTATTTTTGCCACACCATTCACATCTACCAAAATTTCTTTGATGACGCCGGATACAGGAGAGGGAACATCAGAGTCTACCTTGTCTGTGGCGATTTCTACTACAGACTCATCTTCCTCTACAGAGTCTCCTACGTTTTTTATCCATTGTGTCACAGTGGCTTCCATGACCCCTTCGCCAAGTGCTGGCAATAATAGCTTGTATTCCGACATTTATTATAAATTTGTACAAAGATAAAAATCTTGCGAAATTCATGAAATTATGTTTGCCACTCAGTTCAGAAATACAATGGAAACTGCTGGCTATACAAGATAGTCAAGGTATCGAGCGTTCGCTAGAAATACTTACAGAATCTTTCAGAAGCTATTGGGAAGCATTTGTGGAAAGTGTACCCGGCATTTTGCTCGCTCTACTGATTATGACAGCGGGCTACATGATTGCCAACAAGATTGGAAACCTCACAAGGCGCGGCATAGCACGCAGAAGCAATGACCCGCTCATGAGCAAGTTTTTGGGCAGTTCTATCAAAATTTTGCTTGTGCTTTTTGCGCTCACATGGGCGTTACAAGCGGCAGGGTTGCGCTCAATCACCAATTTCCTTTTCACCTCTTTAGGAGCCTCTGCTCTCATAGTTGGTTTTGCATTCAAAGATATTGGAGAGAATTTTCTAGCAGGTATCATTTTAGCCTTCAATAGACCATTTAACATCAATGACACGGTAGAGATGGGTCAATACACAGGTCGTATCCAAGCCTTGGAGTTTCGCTACACCAAGATCAAAACCTTTGACGGAAGAGACGTCTATATACCCAATTCTCATGTGCTAAAAAATCCTGTTGTGAACTACACAGAAGATGGTTTTTTCCGCAATGAATTTACCGTACGTTTAGCGCTGGACAGCGATGCAGAAAAGGCAGAAAGCATAATTCAGGAAGTTTTAGACAGCCAAACTTCCATTGTACAGAGCCAAAGCCATGAAAATTATGTAACTTTGTCTGACATAGATAGTAAATATTTATATTTGCGTGTTTACTTTTGGGTAGAAACGGTAGAGTTCAGAAGAAAGGCAAATCTCATCAAAGGCGATGTTATCAACCAAGTAAAAACTGTACTTCTACAAAAAGGTTTCAAATTACCCAATGAAACCATTGAAATTATTAAAACAGAAAAGCCATCATAGCATAGCAGTATTTTAGCAAGAAAAACGCAACCGATCAATCAATAAATCGTCAAGAAGTTAAACAAAACTTATTATGAGAATTACATTCATACTATTTTTAGCAGTTGTATTTTCACTACAGTCATGTGATTTCACTGAGGCTTATTTTCCAAGTGAAGAAATCATAACACCCGGTGAATTCAATTCGTTAAATGACTACTTCAATTTTGAAAACGTACCCAAAGATACCGTATGGTACAATCCTGTAGAGCCTATCACACACGTAGTGCCGGGCGGTCTTACCATACACATAGAACCCGGATGTTGTGGGACAACACCACCAGACTCCATTGGTCTCATCGTGCGTCACTATCCAACTATTCGCCGCATGATGTGGGGCAATGTACACACCGTTTCCAACGAGAAAATGCTCGTTACAGGTGGTGCATTTTGGTGGACAGCAATCACGCCGGAAAATAGCACAGTTACCGTTTCGCCTTCATCAGCAAGAGCAGAAGTAAATGTGGCAACCAACGTAGGAGCCTACCGTGATCAAATGACATATTACCGTGGCACAGAACAGGCCGCCGGCAACCAAACAGTACTCAACTGGTCACAAGTGCAGCCCGCAGAAGCAGGATTTCAAGGACAGTCAAATACTTTTGTAATCAATGATTTGCAAATGGGTTGGACCAATGTAGATGCACTTTACAATTATTCAGAAGACGCCACTACACAATTTAGCGTGCAACTCAACAACCTTACAGGAGCAGCCCCTGGCGAAACTCGCGTGTTTATGGTAGCCTCAGAAGTGCCATCTCTCATGAATATCACCAACAGTAATGATGGACTATTTACCACCTACACCAATTCTATTCCAGTAGGTCTCAATGCCACATTGATAGGTATAGCCATGCGCGTAGACGGCTCATTCCTAGTAGGTACACTACCTATTACAGTAGCAGGTGATGATCAGTTTCAAATAGATTTGCAGCCAAGAACATATCAGGAGCTAGTTCAGATAGTGAACTCTGTGACTAATTGATACACTACCAAACAAAATATATCTTCAAACCATTTCTTCGGAAATGGTTTTTTTTTGACCACAACATTGCCATACTTGGCAGCAATTTTCTATTTTTTTTTATTTGGGAGGCTCCTGTATCAGATACAGCTTTGCTGTTTCTGATACAGGACCGGGCCATTGAGCTAAATCTTGTTCCGTTACGCCTGCAAAAAAATACAGCTTCCGGCACACTCTCAGGTATAAACCGTGACCCGGTACCGGCAGCTGTTTTTTTGCCAAGGCGTAAAGTTCACAAGGATACCGCTCATGTCCCTGCCTCAACCTGACTACTTCAGGTTTTGGGTGGATTTATAATAAGAATACAATTCCCTTTCTGTTCATTTACTCCCTACAAATTCGGACATAAATAGAAATCCATTTGAGAAACAAATTTTGATTATCCAACATGATTAATAGCAAAGTCGGTAATCATTTACAATACATTCCACGCAACCCAAGAATTTTCTATGCGTCAATAGTATGTGTTGTTAATAATATTTTTTGATTACTAAGTTCAATGCCTTGATCTTATGAGAACAAGGCATTTTTTATACAATAAATATCGACCTAATTCAAAAGTTTTCAACAATTGTTAATTTCATAACCGATTAATTCTCAAAAAACTATGTCTTTTTCATAGTTATTATCCTGGTCTTTAATAATTTTTGGTTAACTCAGCATTAAATTTCGATTAAATTTTTTCCTATCTTTATAGGATAAACATTTTCACTTTTATAATTATTTGAATTATGATTAAACCAAATTTTATGGTTAATCCTAAATCAGATTCAGAAATCATGTATACCGTAGGTATATTATTGTCACTTCATTTGGCAATAATATTAATAGTAGGACTTTCTATATTGATAAACTGAATTGAATTAGGACCTTTATCTTCAAAAAAAAATCCGTCGCACTAGTGGCGGATTTTTTTGTTGTAAATAGCTTAATTGACTATGTTTTTTTGATGAAAACTAAGAAGATAGAATGCTCACAAAGTCATGATACCGTCTCCCAGTCGGCTTATAAGATCCATACATTTGGAAATAAGAAATCATATATCATAGGTATTACGAATTTCCCTTGTACAATCTCTTGTAAACATGCGACCCCTTCGGGATCGATGAATTGCCGTAGACAAGAATACTAAACGTAAATGTGTCGAAGTGGAGATTCATCCATTTCAAAATATTTTGTGCGGTTTCTGCAAATTGTAATGTAAATTATCCTGAAGGGATAAAATGTTTATAGGAAATGCAATTGCGCCTGAGTTTGCTATACCTTCGAAGTCCAATGCTATATCGAGCTTGAAGTTTTCATTAAAAAATTTTCCAATTATCTAATATTTTGGATCATACATTTTTATCACAAATCACCAAGCGATTTGATCTCTATTATTCTTATTTCATCTTGTAAAAACATATAATATTTAGATAAAAAAAAACCGCCTCTAAAAAGAGACGGTCATTATAGAAAAATCTAAAAAATTCTAAATTATTGTACTACAAATTTGCTGCTCGCAATCTTGCCATTCTGCTCTACCACCAAGATATATGCTCCACTATTCAACTTCACATTCACTGAATGGCGATGCTGTGTAGCAAGCGAATTTTGAGTGATGAGTTTGCCACTCATGTCATATATTGCATAAGAGCTTCTATCAGATACTGCAAAATCAAATTGTAACAAACCACCTTTTACAGGGTTTTGAATGATTACAAGGCTATTTTCTACTTCTGCAACAGCATCAGAAGCAGCAAGCGTCTCTGTTGGGCGATTACCAAAAATTCTAAATTGACCTGCCGGTAGATTCACTTCCTGGCTCATAGCAGATACAGTATAAGCATCATTTGTCATCAAATCATACCAAGTACCTGTATATGGAAATTGTGGTGCCACATTAGCGCTATTGAGCGTAAAGTTGGCAACAACTATTACGTCTCTCAGAGTACTACTAGGCAAGCTTTCTTTCCATACGTGAATACGTGGTAGTAGATTGCCGGAGTTGATAATGTAAGTTGTGGTATTGAACACATCTTCATTCACGCGAAGGTTGATCAATTTAGACCAAGTGTCATATACCGCGGCACGATTGCTCTGATTGTGATAATTGAGTGTGAAAGCAACCGGCTTGGGTGCTGTTCTACAATTATTGTTTATAGTACCATCCTCACAACGATTGATGCTGAAATCATATCCTAGTTCACCAAACTGCCAAAGCATTTTTGGTCCGGGTGTGGTGAATAATATAGCACCTAGAGATTCTTGTCTTTCCAATGCTGTCTCCAAATTACGCACATTATACCCGCCGCTTTGTGCACCATAGTTCAGATTGCGGAACATGATTCTCTCTTCATCATGGCTTTCAGCATAGGTTTTAGCCACTGGAATATTAAATCCGTGTGCCATGTGATGCGCACGACCGATGTTGCTATTTTCTGCAAATCCCATAGTGTTTTGATTGTACTGAGAGTTCATGATGTTCCACATCAAGATGCCTTTCCCTTCATTGTTTCGGTAGTTGGCCCATTGTTGTTCTTCATTATCTGTTCCCAAATGTTCAAAAATCACATAAGAAGTGGCATCTGCTTCCCATTGTCTATCTGCATAGTAGCGTAATACATCTACACGATCTTGCTGGTAGGCGTTGGTACAAGCTTCATTTCCGGCTGAGCAGTTTTGTGTGAAACCTTTAGTAAGATCCCAACGGAAACCATCAATTTTATACTCTTGAATCCAGTGTTGAATTACACGCTTGGTGTAGTACTGTGTCATTGGTTGCTGATGATTGAAATCCTCAAAAACTCCATAAGCGTGGGTCGCTGTTTGGTTGAAGTAAGGATTATTAGGAGCCACTGTGCCAAAACCATCTCCATCCGGGTCTATATTCCACAAGCGTACCAATGGATTGCGACCGGTAGCGTGGTTAAGCGCAATATCCAATATTACAGCAATTCCATTTTGGTGACAGATATCTACAAATTCCTTGAACTTGTTTCTGGTACCATAAGCTTTGTCTAGCGCATAGTGAAAAGATGGGTTGTAACCCCAAGAATTGTTGCCATCAAATTCCATGATTGGCATTAATTCTATAGCATTGATGTTTAACCCATTGAAATAAGGCATTTTATCTATCAAGGATTGCCATGTTTGCTCTTCCGTAAAGTCTCTCACAAGAAGTTCATAAATCACCAGATTTTCCTTAGCTGGTTTTTCAAAATTGGAAACGTTCCAATTGTATGCTGTTTCTGACTGATTGACATAGCTCACTTCAAAGTCTTGTCCAGCAGGATATTCCGGCAAGTTGGGATAGGTAGCACTGCTAATCCATGGATCATCATAAGGTGAAAGAACCAATTCAGAATATGGATCTGCTACACGCTTATTGTCATTGGTTCTATATTGATAGGTAAACTCTGCATGGTTGTTGAGGCCTTCAACTTCTATCCAGAAAAGATTGTTGTCTTCTGTGTCTCTTTTCATCAAATACTCATCGCTCAAGCCATAGCTATTGAAACTACCTATAAGGTGAACAAAAGATTTATGTGGTGCCCAAATAGCAAAACCTGCTTTACCAGCCTCTGTAGGGTGCGGTGTGTAGCCTTGACGCATATAAGCTGGCATGGCAGCCACTTCCGGTACTGAACTCACTACTACGTTAAATGAATATTCTATACTCTGATTGGATGCATTCGTGGCTCTCACAGTGATTTGTGCCGTGTTGGTCACGGTGTAATCATAGTTCAAACTTGTCTGTCCTGCAGGAGAGGTATACACCACAACATTGTTTACAAGTACTTCAAATGTTGAAGCTTGTGAGCTTGAGGCTTGAATCTGGATTTGCTGACCATTTTCCAATTGTAATGTACTTCCGGCTTGTGGATTGTGTAAGTTCATTTGGAATCCGCCTACATTGAGGAAGATGTCTTGAGACTTTTTATCTCCTGTACCATTTTTTGCTTTGATCAGAAAGCCAATTCGACCAATATTTGTTCTATTGAAGAAGGTAGTAGGCACAAAACTTATGCTATACGTGTCATTTGCGCTGTTATAGGTAAGCCTATTTGCCTCATTTGAATTGGCCCATGTACCATTGGTAGGGCTATCCATACTATTGGCAAGATTCTGATCATAAGACCACGCCCAGAGATAGAGTGCATTGTTTGTGACACCCCATAGTGCTTCATTTACGGAAGCACCATCTATGGTGATGGTAATTTGCTGATTCTCTTCAAAGAATTCTGGTGTTACAGTGTAAGACACTGTCTGTTGCTGTGCAAATACTGTAGCTGCACAGAACATAAGAAAGTAGAATATTTTCTTCATGAAATTTTTGTTAAAAAAACATTGCTGTAAATGTAGAGATTTTTTAGTGTATTAATGACACTAATAGAAAACTTTAACGTGAATATGCCTCTTACTTTAAGCAATTTCTCACATTTTTGAGACTAATTGTATAAACAAATTAAACCCTTAATCATAAGAAGCGCAGCAGTTTTTGTGCAAAATGCATTTTTATACAAATGAAACTACCCCGTAAACTTAGGCTATAAAAATGAATAATTCTAACAAGTAATAGGTTTTGAAATTTCAAGAAATCTCCAATTACCAGAATAGTCTTTGTGTGGAATAACTTGAGCGAAATACTCTTCATAAATTTTTACCAGTGCTTCATGCTTGTCTTGATGAATTTCTACCCATAATTTACCCTTAGGTCGAAGACTTGCAAGTGCAAGATCATATAATTGTCGATAGAATATGAAAGGGTTTTGGTCTTCGACAAAAAGTGCTTGATGTGGTTCATGGTTTACGACAACAGGGCTCATTTCTGATTTTTCTGATTGTGGAATATAAGGAGGGTTACTTACAATAAAATCAAAGTATGGCATATCGCTCATATCAATCGACAGAAAATCTTGTTGCAAGAATTCTATATGGAGATGATGATATAGTGCGTTGTTCTTTGCTACTTCCAGTGCGTCTTCTGAAATGTCCAAAGCTATAACTCTGGCATCTGGGAAGGCTTTTTTAACAGCAAGAGCAAGTACACCGCTGCCTGTGCATACGTCTATCACCGAGCCATTGAAACCAGATCCATGCATTTTAGTGATCTGTTTGATGAGCTTTTCTGCCAATTCTTCTGTTTCTGGGCGAGGGATGAGCACACTGGGATTGAGAAAAATTCGCATACCCAGAAATTCAGTTTCCCCCACAACATATTGATAGGGTGTGCCGGATTGTAGTTGAAAAAGTGCGGAGTCTAGAAATAACCTCTTCTGTGCAAAATCACTCCATCGCGCATTGAGAGCTGTGCGAAGTATAGATTTGTCTTTTTGAAATGCCTTGGAGGCCAACGTGAAAAAAATATAGTCTATTTCTGAAGTACTATACAAGTCTGAAAGTTGTGTTTTGTAATTCTGAAGCAACTCTTGCAAAGTAGGAGGTAAGTTGTTTGTGGACATAGGTAAGGATGTTTTGTGGTATAAATATAAAGAATTGTATGAAGTTCCAGCAGCCAACAAATTAAAACGCTTCAAGTGGAGACATGCAGTGACTAAATTTAGAGCAGCTAAAAGCCATATGTATGAAATCAACAAACCGGCTTTCGGCGTAGTTGAATATATACTTTGAACGGAAAGGTCCATACTTATGGCATTGAGCGAAGCTAAATGGCCTGCAGGGTTGGCCGCGGCAGGTGGGAGGCGAAAAGCGCGCAAAGGATTTTGGCTCTACAAAAAAGGAGCAAAGCGGGTTGAGAGATTAAGGAAAACCGATTTTGCGACATTTTTTGTAGCCAAAAGACTGCGTACTTGTAGCCGGACACCGACCCTTTTTTTGGTATTCAAAACGTGATTATTCTTTTATCGAAAATCAAAAAAAGGGTGCCGCCTAAATAAAAAAAACATAAAAAAAACCGCTCCAGATTGTGAAGCGGTAGTAGATATATGGTGAGATTCACCGTGAAGTTTTACTTCTTTTTGCTGATGTTTTCTGCAAGCTTGAGAGCTGCCAAAGCATCAACGATGCGGCCTTGTGTAGAGATTTCGGCAAGGTGTGGGTGCACATTACCACTGTCTACAACTACTTGGCGGATTTGCTCTGCAGTGAGATTTGGGAAAAAGCTCCAAACCAATGCTGCTACGCCACTCACAACAGGTGCTGCCATACTGGTGCCTTGCTGGAATTCGTACTCGTTTTCTGGATAGGTAGAGTAGATCTGCTCACCTGGCGCAAAGATATCTATCTGCTGGCGTCCGAAATTGGAGAACGAAGCTTTGATACCTTCAGTGTCAACTGTAGATGCGCCTACTGTAATCCAGCTTTTTGAAACTTTTTCACCCTCATTGTAATTGGTAGGGAAATTGGGTTCGGTGTCTATGTCTTTGTCATCATTTCCGGCAGCGTGCACCAATAATACTCCTTTTTTGGTGGCGTGTTTTATGGCTTCGAAAACTACATCACTATTGGGTGAATAAGGCTTACCAAAGCTCATGTTGATAATACGCGCGCCGTTGTCTGCGGCATAGCGAATGGCGTTGGCTACGTCTTTATCTCTTTCATCACCATCTGGCACGGCGCGGATGGACATGATGCGAACGTCTCTTGCGATACCATTCATACCAAGATTGTTGTCAAAAGAGGCGCCGATGATACCCGCTACGTGTGTGCCATGGCTGCTGTCTGGGCCTTTTACGTCATTGTTGCCATACTTTCTCTCTGAGGTGTCTGAATAGTTGTCACCCACTATATGGCGCGGATCGAAATCTAGGTTGTAGTGATACTTCACTTGTGTGTTGTAATATTGATAACCTGGATCTTTTTCTATTTCAGCTTTCATCTCATCGATGATTTCTTGTGGTGTGTTGGTGAAGATTTCACCTGCTTGTTCTGTACCCACAGCTTGCATGAAGTGCGCTTTTACTGCACCGGCCAACTGACCTTGCGGTTGGAAATCACGAAGATCATCTGGTGTGATAACTTTTTGCATACCATACTCATTGCCAAATTCATTGAAGGCATTCATCATACCATCAATTTGTCCTTGAATCATGCTTTGGATCATTTTGGCCTCTGCAAGTTTCTCCTCAAACTTGTTTTTCATAGCCTGATAATCTTCATACTCATTTGCGAATTTTTGACGATTGGCTTGATCTTGGGCTGTATTGCCACTTTCAAATTTGGCTTTGCCTTCTGCTACTAAGCGTGTAAGCTCCATGGTGTCTGCTTCTACATTTTTGCCATCTGCACCGCCAATAAAGTTCCAGCCATAGATGTCATCTATGTATCCGTTGCCGTCATCATCTATACCGTTTCCGGGGATTTCTTTTGGGTTTTTCCACATGTTGCCGCTCAAATCTTCATGCAGATAGTCTACACCACTATCTATAACTGCAACAATGATGGGAGATGGTTTCCATCCTTTGGAGGCTGCATACTGGTAGGCCTCATTTGAGCTAACGCCATATACACCATCTGTAGTAAAACTACGGTGATACCAGGCTTTCATTTGCTCCTCGTCATCAACGGGGAATTGTGCATGTGCGAAGCCTACAACGAGCAGGACTACCCATAAAAACATTTTTTTCATATATCTATTTGTAAATTTTGTAAATATTCCAGGCTTCTTGGCCCATGATTGAAAAGTAAATCTAAAATGCTCAAATCTTGAACGAAGTCAAATTTCTCTGAAAACACCTGAGTGTAAGGAGTAATTTCAACAACTGATTTTGCATGAAATTCCTGCCTGTAATCTGCTTGATAGGTAAAGAGATATGATTCTGTCATAGAATAGGAGACTGTGGCTTTGAGCAGATTCAAAAGTCGTTCCAAGATGAGGATGTTTTTACGAAACAGATATTTTTCATCATTGAAAATGAGCTGGTGAATATGATCTTCATAATACTCAAAGTAAGGCGAGCGGCGGTATGCGGCTTCCAGCGAGCGAAAATGCTCTTTCTGCCACTTGCTGTTGTAGTCTATCTGAATGTCTTTATATAGTCTTCCATGTCCATGACTGATGGGAATATTGAGCATTTGTCTACCATTGGGGCTCAAAATATAACAGCGGCTACGGTAGGTTTGTTTTTGAAAATTGTCATTCTCTTCCAGAAAAATTCGTTTTTTTTCCTCTAATTGCAGCATACTACCAAAGTACCGAATAGAGGGAAAATAGTGGACAGGAAAAACTACCGATTCATTCATCACGCAAAAATAGGTTTTCACGGCGTAGATTCAAAGCACAAAGAATAAATCCATGACCTAATTATGTAAGTGTGAACACATATTATCTTTTATTAGTTCTATATTTTAATTAGGTTGATGAAATATTCCAACTCAAAAAAAACATTATCGGGAATAAAAAAAGCAGAAAACTTTTGCTATGTTGCGCGTCCTATTATCATTTACAAAACTTTGGTTTTTTGAAGTAGGCCTGCATAAATAAGCAGAATTTCGCTATCTGACGTCTAAAGCAAACTTTGCGAATATGACAATAACATTTCTTTAAGAGAGGGATAAATTCATTTAATCGTAAAATTCTAAAGGTTTTTATATATACTATTCAATATTTTCATCAATCGCATTGAAAAAGACTATTTTAGTGAGCAAGGAATGGATGAGCTTAAATATTGTGATATTATCTCTATATTTGTAAACTTAGTACATAAAATATGCAGTCAGAAAATATACTCAGTACAGATATGTCATTTCAAGCCTTCAAAGATGAAATCTTACAAGATTTTTATTTGGCGAGATTGAGCCGAGAGACAAGTTTGTTGGGAAGACGAGAGGTACTCACCGGAAAAGCTAAATTTGGAATCTTTGGAGATGGTAAGGAATTACCGCAAATTGCCATGGCAAAGGTCTTCAAAAATGGAGATTTCCGCTCAGGTTATTATAGAGACCAAACTTTTATGATGGCTATAGAGCAGCTAACAGTGGAAGGCTTTTTTGCACAACTGTATGCGGTAACAGATCCTGATGTGGAAAGAGCCAGTGGTGGTAGACAAATGACTTCACACTTTGCAACGCATTCTTTGAATGAGGATGGATCTTGGAAACGTCTTTCAGATCAGAAAAATTCAAGCGCTGATATATCACCCACAGCCGGCCAATTGCCAAGGCTTCTAGGTCTGGGACAGGCATCTGCATATTATAGAGCATTCCCGGAAGCAGATCTGGAGAACAAATTTTCAAGAAACGGAAACGAAATTGCTTTTGGAACTATAGGTGATGCAAGTACTTCAGAAGGTCATTTTTGGGAAAGTGTAAACGCTGCAGGTGTGCTTCAGATTCCAGTGATTATCTCTATTTGGGATGATGAATTTGGAATCTCAGTTGGTGCAAATTACCAGCGCACGAAGAAAAACTTGAGTGAAATGCTCAGCGGATTCCAAAGAAATGATGACGAGCGAGGTTTTGAAATTTTCACTGTGAATGCATGGGATTATGTAGGGCTGATAGATGCCTTTCAACGTGCAGAAAAACTTGCCAGAAATGAGCATATTCCATGTATTGTGCATGTAAGAGAATGTACACAACCTCAGGGTCACAGCACATCAGGGTCACATGAAAGGTATAAAACCAAGGAAAGATTGGAGTGGGAAAATAGTTATGACAACATAGCTATGTTCACTCAATGGATTCTAGACTTCGAGGTAAATGAAGGTGATACTGTACAACGTATCGCCGATGAAGAAACCTTGGCTGAAATTGAAAAACAAGCCAAAAAAGACGCTAAAGAAGGTCAAAAAAGAGCTTGGGAGGTATATCAGAAAGAGATTAAAGACCTACAAGAAGGAGCTATGAAAGCTATAATTGCTGCATCGGCTCAGAGTGCGAACAAGTCTTTTATAGATATAGAAGTCAAGAAATTCCAAGAAAAAATTACTGTTTATAAAAGAGATGTTTTTGCCATTGCACGTAAAGTTCACCGCATGACAGTGAAAGATAACACTGAAGGTAGAAAGCAACTTGGCCAATGGATCAAAGAAAACAGAGAACAGCAAAGAAAAATATACTCTACGCACCTATACTTTGAAAATCCGGAAGATTTACCACAAGGAATCAAACCACAATACACAGATGAGAGTCCGCAAGTAGATGGGAGAGTAGTCTTGAGAGACAACTTTTTGAAGATTTTTGAAAACCATGATAACGTATTGGTGTTCGGTGAAGATTCTGGTAATATTGGTGACGTAAACCAAGGATTGGAAGGCATGCAAGAACGATTTGGAGAACATCGTGTCACTGATACTGGTATACGTGAAGCTACCATTTTGGGACAAGGTATTGGCTTGGCCATGCGTGGATTGCGTCCAATTGCAGAAATTCAATACCTAGATTATGTACTCTACTGTTTGCAAGGCATGAGCGATGATTTGGCAACAGTTCTGTACAGAAGCAATGGTCGCCAAAAAGCTCCGGTGATTGTGCGTACCAGAGGTCACAGACTAGAAGGTATATGGCACGCCGGGTCTCCAATGGCAGGAATACTCAATCTTGTAAAAGGTATGTATGTCCTTGTGCCAAGAGATCTTACCAGAGCGGCTGGATTTTACAATACATTGCTTACCCTTGACACGCCTGCCATTGTGGTAGAATCACTCAATGGTTACAGACTCAAAGAACAATTGCCAAACAATTTAGGCGAATTCCAAACTCCAATTGGTGAGGTAGAAGTCACGCAAGAAGGCTCAGATATCACCTTGCTCACTTATGGTTCTACTTGGAGAATTGTGATGAATGCAGCCAAAGAACTTGCGCAATTGGGCGTTTCTGCAGAGGTCATAGACATACAGTCTTTGATACCTTTTGATGTTGCTAATAATGTACTCAAAAGCATCAAGAAAACCAATCGCTTGGTTGTAATAGATGAAGACGTTCCAGGTGGAGCATCAGCATTCATATTGCAACAAGTATTAGAAGAGCAAGACGCATATCACCATCTAGACAGCAAGCCGGTAACCATTACAGCCAATGAGCATCGCCCGCCGTATGCTACAGATGGAGACTACTTTGGCAAACCTTCAGTAGATGACATTGTAGAGAAAGTATATGCCGTGATGCACGAGGCAAATCCAAGCAAATACCCTGCACTATAGATCAATGCGTATAGATATAGTCACTGTATTGCCTGAACTTATGCAGAGCCCATTTGCTGCATCTATCATGCAACGTGCACAAGATAAGGGCTTGGTTGAAGTTCATTTTCACAACCTGCGTGATTTTGCTACCAACCGCTACAAGCAGGTAGATGACTACCAATATGGCGGCGGTGCAGGCATGGTGCTCATGGCACAGCCAATACACGATTGCTTTTCTATGCTCATGGCTCAACGCCAGTATGATCAAGTGATTTATATGACTCCTGATGGCAAAACCCTCAACCAGGGCATTGCCAATCGCTTGTCTTGTTATCAAAACTTACTCATACTCTGCGGTCATTATAAAGGAGTAGATCAGCGCATACGTGATAAATATATCACCATGGAAATTTCCGTAGGCGATTTCGTGCTAAGCGGCGGAGAATTGGCTGCTTGTGTGCTCTGCGACGCTGTGATTAGACTCATACCCGGCGTGTTGAATGATGAAACATCTGCACTCACAGACTCCTTTCAAGACAATCTACTTGCGCCACCCGTTTACACACGCCCAGCAGAATTCTTAGGAATGAAAGTGCCGGAAGTATTGCTCAGCGGTGATTTTAGCAAAATCGATGACTGGCGCGCAGATCAAGCCTATGAGCATACACGGCAACGACGCCCAGACCTGCTCTCAGAAGAATAAATCTACTTAAAATTCAATGAGGCAAACTTTACCATTGTGCCAAGAGCGTTTAAAAATTTGTAACTTTACATCATGAATGCAAGCCTCACAGCCAAGGATTTTGCCTCAGACCAGGAAATCAAATGGTGTCCCGGTTGTGGCGACTATTCCATACTCAAGCAAATGCAAAGCGTTTTGCCGGAGCTCAACATCCCAAGAGAAAACATCGTATTCGTTTCCGGCATTGGTTGCTCATCGCGCTTCCCATATTACATGAATACCTATGGCATGCACAGCATCCATGGCCGTGCACCTGCTATTGCCACCGGGCTCAAGATCGCAAACCCGGATCTTCACGTGTGGGTGATCACAGGTGATGGAGATGCGCTTTCCATTGGCGGCAATCACTTCATCCATGCCCTACGCAGAAACGTAGATTTCAACATACTGCTGTTCAACAATGAGATTTACGGCCTCACAAAAGGACAGTATAGCCCAACATCGCAAGTAGGTCTCAAAACCAAATCATCACCCTATGGCAGTGTAGATTCCCCTTTCAATCCTATGGCGCTTGCATTGGGTTCCAATGCATCTTTCGTGGCACGCTCCATGGATCGTGACCCCGTGCATTTGAGAGAGATGATGTCGCGCACGGCAGCGCATAAGGGAGCTAGTTTTCTGGAAGTTTACCAAAACTGTCCCATCTTCAATGATGGCATTTTTGAAGCCTATACAGACAAAAACACCAGACCTCAATACGCTATTTATGTAGAGCATGATATGCCGCTTGTATTTGGCAAAGACAAAGAATTTGGTATACGCTTAGATGGCACACATCCGGTAATAGTCAATCTGCAAGAAAAAACCTATAGCCTAGAAGATCTTTGGATCCATGATGAAAAGGATATCAACAAAGCAACGCTTCTCAGTAGATTCTTTGACACTCCACACCCTGATAGTCTTCCGCGTGTATTTGGGGTGCTGTATGCAGCAGAAAGGCCTACATATCATGAAGCCATGAGCCACCAAATGCAAGATATTCAGCAGAGTTTAGGGAAAGGAGAGCTCAATCAATTACTACAAGGAGACAACTTTTGGGAGATAGTATAGGGAAGTTTTTTTTCTTTTTTTAGGCAGGCTCCCAGCATTTTTTGCGGCTTCGCCTGCCAAAAAAATGCTGTGACCAGGCCATTTCGCTAAATCCTGTTCAGCAAAACCTACTCCACCTGCTGCTTCCGGCACACTCTCCCGGATTGGCCGGGACCCGGTACCGGCAGCAGCGGTGTCGTAGAGTTTTTGCTATCACAGGGATACCGCTCATGTCCTTGCCTGATCCAGCCCTGGCAAAGCCAGGGCTGGACAAACCAATTACAAATTAAGTCTAAAAATACTACCTTTTTCAATGCCAATAAAAAAGCCCTACCTCATTTTGGTAGAGCTTTTTACTATTAAATGCAAAAAATAGCGTCGCTATATATTGATTTCTATCGGTGGATTATTGTTTCCTCTGCATCTTGACTTCCTTGCCAGCTCCCTTTAGTTTAGCTTCATCTCCTTGTACATGCATGTGCCATCCATCGCCGGCATACTCGCCACCTTTGGCCCAAGCGCTACTTTGAGATAGCATGTACTCCTTACCATCTACCATCAATAGAGCCGTGGGTATAGCAGGGTTGGTATTGAAAACTACTTTGTATTCTTTTTGTGATTCATCTACAAAAGTATTATGATGTACACCTTCCATTTGAAACTCTGGATCAGAATAATTAACCTTGGTAAGCACATAATTTTCAGCTAGTTCACCTTCTATCACATTATTTTGCATATCAAGCGCCTTCAATTGATTTTCACCTACCAAATATCTGTTTTCGTCAATGCTAATTGTTCTTCCTTCATCATCCCATGTAAAGTTCCCTTGCGTAGTTTCCGGCGTGTCATCAGACTCTAAGTATTCTACTGTTTTCACGTACGTGCCATCCTCGCCAAGCGTGATAGTAGTGTTGATACCCGGGCAAGAAGCACATGGCAGAACACCAAAATATTTACCGGCCCAGTCCACCGAAATTTTTGAAGTGTGCATATCTACATTGGTTGTAGTAGCAGGTTCAGTGGTTTGAACATTGCGCTGAGTAGGCTCATTGCATGCAGAAAAAAGCAACATACCTGTCACAGCTAGTGAGAACAAATTGACCGATGTTTTCATAGAAAAATTATATTGTTTGGATTATAGATTTCAAAATTTGAATTTTTTCTGTGTATTGATCAGAAAGCACATTCCATATGCTGTCTTGATCTAAAACACGAGAGTGAGAAGACTCCGGATCATGATTTTTCTCATAGTCTTCCATATATTGATGCGTGTAATAATTTTCTAGCAATTTCCGTCGCTCCTCTATGATTATAAGCTGCTGATGAATGTCTTTTAAGGTTTTCAAATCCATTTCGCAGCTGAGCAAGAGTTTTTCCGTTTCTTTTAAGTGGTCTTCCATAACTATCTAAACCTCGCAAAATCAATGCCCCAAATTCAAAAATGAATCCGCCATTTATCTTAGAAGCAGTGCAAAGTTTGACTCTTAGAAAACTTTTCCGGAAATACATACCATAGAAAGTCTACACAGCAACTTTTGAGATTACATAGTATTGTTGAAAATTAGAAATGGAATTCACTTGGTGACAAAGATTGCAGTTTTTTGTCTTCAATGAGTAACACGTGATCTGCGTATTTCTTTATCAAATCAATTTCGTGGCTTATTACAATTATGGTTTTGCCCATGTCAGCGCAAATATCTTTTAGAATTTCAAAAACCTCTATTCTAGCGTAGTAATCAAGGTGTGCTGTAGGTTCGTCCATGGCAATAATGGCAGTATTTTGCATAAGCGAACGCGCAATTAGCAACCTTTGCAATTGCCCATCACTTAAAATTGAAAGACTTTGTGACAATAAGCCCTCAATTTTCAACTTATTAATAATCTGCTCTTTCAATTCAGATTGTAAATTTTCTGCTCCCAAAGTCAGAATTTCGCCACTGCGCACGGTTGGGAGCTGGGATATTCGTGAAAAAACAGCCGACATGATCTGCGCCCACTCACGTTGTGAGTATTCATTTATGGATTTGCCATTGTATAGTACATCTCCTTGCCACACAGGAATTATTTTGAGCAATGAGTATAGCAGAGTACTTTTTCCCGTACCGTTTCTTCCGGCAATGGCATAAAGTTTTCCTGGCAGAATTTCTAAATCCACAGGTTGGAATAGGGCGTTTTGATGGCCTGCCGAAAAATTTTTAAGCACTAACATCAGTAGAGTGTTTGTCTGGATTGGAAAATTATGTACATCACCACCGGAGCGCCAATCAGTGAAGCTATAATATTTATGGGGAGCATACCACCGGGAGCCATTTGTGCAAGCCATGCATTACAGAGCATAAACAGCACACCGTACAATATTATATGCAACATCAATTTTTTGAAGTTAGCGGTTTTCAATCGTATCCTTACAAAGTGCGGCACAGCCAAACCTATAAATGCAATCGGGCCAACCAATGCGGTGCAAAGCCCAGCCAAAAGGCTAGTGATAAACACGATTTCCCAGCGGATTTTCTTAATATTCACACCCATGGTTTGCGCATAAAGTTCGCCCAAAAGCATCTTCTGCATTCTAGGCACTAAAAAGATTATCCATAGTATCGCAGGAATCAGCACTAAGAAATATACCCCAAGCAATTGATACGACAGGTGATCGAGAGATCCAAAACCCCAAATCACAAAATTCTGCAATTGTCGTGCATTGGCAAAGAATTCCATCAAAGCTATCAGAGAACCTGCCAGCGCCGAAAGCATAAATCCAAAGATTATGAGCATTACTGTAGATTTCATCTTCTGTGCTACAAACAGCAATATCAGCATGGCAAGAAAAGCTCCCACAATTGCTCCGCTCATCACCAGCCATCTAGAAGGCACCCATTGTATCCAAGCTATAGAAGAGCCCAGCATCAGCACCACCGCTGTGCCAAGCCCGGAAAATGTAGTGATTCCAAGTACAGAGGGTCCCGCAATTGGGTTGCGAAAAAATTCTTGCAGCAGCCATCCGCTCAGCGGAAGCGTGATTCCTGCAAAAATGGCGCTGAGCATTCTTGGAAGTTTGTATTGGGTTGCAATATGCCAAGCAGTGTTAGTGTCAGGCAACATGCCTTTACCATACAAGAAATAGTCTGTATATGCCTGCGGAATCATTCCCAGAATGAGAAAGACAAAAATGGCTAAAAGCAGCACATAGATAGAGTATGAATCTTTGGCTGGGTGAGACATGTGTGCAAATATAATTGAAGCAAATGGTATGCAGCTTTTTTTTCTGCACTATATTATTTCATGTCTATTTTTCTCTTTATTTCTTGAAGTTCACGGTAGAGAGTTTGTAGATTGATGTCATTAGCATCCGTAGCAGTTGTGATTTTGCTGTGATATTCCCAGATTTCTAAGATTTGAGAGATTGGGACCTGTACAGGAGGAAATTCAGGGTTGTCAGAAACCAAACTTATGAGAGTATCACTTTCTTTGAAAATTCTTTTTATCCTTACGCTATCTGCTTCTACTATTACATAAATATTACCATCCTTTATTTGCGAAATGTTTTCGAGCGCTTTGGCTATCACCCATTCTTCCGGTTGTATGCCCGGGATCATACTTTCACCAGAGATTTGGAAGCCTCTGAAACTTGCATTGCGGTAGGCGGGAAGCGGAATAGAAAATGCCGGTAGATTTTCATAAAACTCCTCATCACCAATGTTGGCTCCATACCCGGCTGCTGCTCGGATGGGCACCAATAATATGTTTTCTTCTAACTGATTGTTGACTTGCAGTATTTTGGGCATCACATGAGAATCTATATAGGCTATGGTTTTCTCTGCACTCTTATCATATAGCCAAAGCGGATTGATCTGAAACAGGTTCATGAGTTCCATCACGGCTTGTCCGGGCAGTTTTACCTTGCCTCTTTCTATATCTGCGGTAGAGCTTCCGATGCCTAGCATTTCAGCAAACTTAGTCTGCGTGTAGCCCAATTGCTCTCTTACTTCCCGAAAGCGTTGTTGTTCAATACTTAAAGCCATACGCAAAGATAATTCTTTTTGGAATATTTCTCAACACGCTTGGAATAATTCCTATAATTAGGAAATATTCCTATATTTGTATTGGGTTTTGGAGGTGTGTTTCTAGGAATTTTTCCAAAACTCAAAGATAAGTGTCTATAAAACAAATACACAGGCTATGTCAGAACGTACAATATTGCACATGGATTTGGATGCATTTTTTGTATCCTGTGAGCGGCTGCTAGACAGCAGGCTGCAGAATTTGCCTATTTTGGTAGGCGGTACAGGAGATAGAGGAGTAGTGTCAGCTGCCAGTTATGAAGCCAGAGCTTCTGGTGCACACTCAGGTATGTCTATGAAAATGGCGCGCATGCTTTGTCCGCAGGCGGTAGTGATTCGCGGCAATGCCGGCACATACACCAAGTATTCAAAGATGGTTACAGACATTTTGCAGCAAGAAGTGCCGGTGCTAGAAAAAGCCAGCGTAGATGAATTCTATGCAGATCTCACGGGAATGGATAAATTTTTTGGCTGCTATAGCTTTGCTACAGAGTTGCGGCAGAAGGTGATTCGTGAGACGGGTTTGCCCATCTCATTTGGCATGTCACTCAACAAAACGGTGAGCAAGGTAGCCACCGGCGAAGCCAAGCCCAACAATCAGATGCAGATAATACACGGCACAGAAAAGCCATTTCTTGCACCTCTTTCTGTGAAGAAAATCCCTATGATAGGAGAGAAGACCTACCAGCAGCTCTGCCACCTGGGCGTCAAAAAGATAGACACATTGCAGCAAATGCCAGTAGAGATAGTAGAGCAGGTTTTTGGAAAAAACGGACGCACCATGTGGGAGAAAGCCAATGGCATAGACCACTCGCCTATTATAGAATATCATGAGCGTAAATCCATCTCCAATGAGCGCACTTTTGGCAGAGACACCGCAGATGTGACAATGCTCAAGAGCTACATTGCTGCTATGGCAGAGAATCTAGCATTTCAGTTGAGGCGCGCGCAGCGCATCACCTCATGTGTGTCTGTGAAGATACGTTATGCAGATTTTCAGACCGTCTCCAAGCAGGTGAGCATACCCTATACCGCTGCAGACCATGTGTTGATACCACTGGCGCTAGAGCTGTTTGAGAAGCTCTATGAGCGGCGTGTGCTCATACGCCTGATAGGGGTGAAGTATAGCAGCATATGCCATGGCGCTTACCAGATAAGCCTATTTGAGGACGTGCAGAAAACAGCAAAGCTATATCAAGCCATGGACAAGATCCGGGACAAATTTGGCAGCAGAAGCGTTTTGCGTGCCAACACTATGGATGCGCATAACATTGGCAATGATTTCAACCCCTTCAATGGTGAGCCACCTACGGTTTTAGCACACAGACATGTATGACAAATTAGAGCTGCCCATAAAGATAAAACAGCTAAGATTACATCCATTTTTGAATGGAAAATGGAAAATGGAAAATTTGGGCAGTCTGTAAATAGGTTGACCACAAACAATAAGCAAAAATAATTACAGTTTTTTTTTATTTGGGCGGCACCCTTTTTTTGGTATTCAGCAAAAGGAATAATTGCGTCTTTAACACCAAAAAAAGGGTCGGTGTACGGCTACAAGTACGCAGTCTTTTGGCTACAAAAAATGTCGCAAAAACGGTTTTCTGCCACAAGGGCGCCAACCCGTTTTGCTCCTTTTTTGTAGAGCCAAAATCCTTTGCGCGCTATTCGCCTACCACCTGCCGCGGCCAGCAGCCAAGGCCAAGAAGCTCCGCTGAATACCTTATATATAGAAATTACGGCAATGCTGTAATTTGCCGCAAATCAGAAGCACTTCTTTGCATCGCCAAAAGTGCGAAATAGGATAGAAGAGAGTTGAAAAACTATCTCGTTAAAATTCTCAACACTATTCAATTTGATTTACTGGAATTTTGGAGTAATTGATGAAAAGTTGGCATTGTATCTTCCAGAAACCACCCAGATTGGCTTTTATAAGTTCTTTTTCGTTTTTTGCATTTATCAAATGCCCCGTCAAAACAGAACTAAACATACTATATTTTTCATCTTGCAGCTTTCCGTTTACAAAAAGTCTTTCTCCGTGAAACCAAGTATTTTCAATCTTGATTTCATTGTTTTCATAATTAACAACCCAAATACTTTTCATTGTTATATAGTTTTATTTCCTATTTCAGTTTTTATGCAGTTTATATGTTACTAAAGATAAATCTTTGAAGCCGTGTTTAGGAGCGGATTGGGTAAAATAACATCTTATTTTACTCAAACATTGTTAAAAGCATCATCTTCAAGGACAAAAATAAAAAAACTTACAAAAAATGCTATGAGACTTCGATGCTGTACCCGTTAAGCAAAAAACTGAATTAGTCTCTATTATCCTTTGATAAATTCAAGATTTGGTGAATTAAATTTTCGCTTAACCAAACATTTTTGCTTCTGAGTTCAAAAAGAAGTGGTTCTAAATCTGAAATGTATCCCAGATGTTTTTGCTTTTGGTCAAGTTTTCGAAATCTATTTCTGCAAATAGGTGTGCGATATAAGTACGTTGGATTTTGCATATTCTCGCCGGCCGGAACGCGGCAGGTGGGAGGCGGCTACCCCGCAAGGTTTTTTGGCTCTTGCAAAATGTGAGCTGCAGGGGTTTGGAGCTCCTGCGGAAAAACCATGCAGCCACTATTTTGCAGCCAAAAAACCGCGGAGTAATAGCCGTACACCGACCCTTTTCCGGGACATTTTGAGTTGACGTTTATGGATACGAATGTCGTGGTTGTTTAATATTCTACTCAATAGTATGGTAAAACGTGCATGGCCCGGAAATGGGTGCCGCCCAAATAAAAAAATAAATTAATTGAAGGAAGAAATGTTGATTCTCAACTATCCAAATTGCCCGTGGGATCTGTTTAATGATCACGATGTTTTAAGTGCAAATTCTAGTGCCGAGCTGTGGGTGTTGTTTCGCGATGAGAGGAGTAATCAAGAAAAAGAAATGCGCCACTGTGCGGCGCATTTATGATGTATTGTTGAATTTGGTACTCTTACAATGTGTTCACATTGTTCAAATCTTCGAAGGCTTGCTTCAATCTGGTGATGAATGTTTTTTCCCCTTCTCGCAACCAAACTCTTGGGTCATACTTTTTCTTGTTTGGAATATCTGCTCCGTCCGGGTTGCCGATTTGGGATTGCAACCAGCCATGGTTGGTGCTGAAGTAGTCACGGATTCCTGACATGAATGCGTACTGCTGATCTGTGTCTATATTCATTTTGATGACGCCGTAGTCTATGGCTTCACGGATCTCCTCTAGTGTAGAACCTGAACCGCCGTGGAACACGAAGTTGATAGGCTTGTCACCTGTGTTGCGCTCTTTCTGCACGTGCTCTTGCGAGTTTTTAAGGATGATTGGCGTGAGCTTGACGTTACCCGGCTTGTACACGCCATGCACGTTGCCAAATGCTGCAGCCACGGTGAAGTTGGGAGAGATTTTGCTAAGCTCATCATAGGCATATAGCACTTCTGATGGCTGGGTGTAGAGCTTGGAGCTATCTACATCTGTATTGTCCACGCCGTCTTCTTCTCCACCTGTTACGCCTAATTCTATCTCAAGCGTCATACCCATTTCTGCCATGCGACGGAAATACTGTGAAGAGATTTCCATGTTTTCTTCCAGTGGCTCTTCTGAAAGGTCTAGCATGTGCGAGCTATAGAGTGTTTTTCCGGTTTTTTTGTAGAATTCTTCATTGGCTTCCATCAACCCATCGATCCAAGGAAGTAGGTTTTTGGCACAGTGGTCTGTATGCAAAATCACGGTAGCTCCGTAAGCCTCTGCCAAGGTGTGTATATGCTGTGCTCCGGAGATAGATCCCAGAATTGCAGCGCGCTGCTGGTCGTTTGAAAGGCCTTTGCCGGCATTGAATGCTCCACCACCATTGGAGAATTGTATGATGACTGGTGAATTGAGCGCTGCGGCTGTTTCCATGACTGCATTCATGGTGTTTGATCCAATAACATTCACTGCCGGAAGGGCAAATTTTTGCTCTTTGGCATAGTTGAAAATGTCTGTAACTGTTTGTCCTGTGGCTACTCCGGCCGGAAATTTTCTACTCATATTAAGGTGTATATTGTGCTACAAAGATAACCAATTGTTTTGATGTTTTGACATGAATGCAGCACATTTTTTATAATATCTGAAAATTTTTTACCCAAGAATTCCAGCTAATTATAATATTGCCAAAATCCTGAAGTTTGTTTTGAATGCCGCAGCGCTGAAAATTTTTGGCAAGGACGATATGCTATAATCACAATTTGTGAAAAATGAAAAAGATTACTGAATTGGGAGTAGGATTGGCCGTTCAAGATCTTCTGTGTTGGATAGATTATTATTTTGCGTTGAAAAATTCTGTGTTGGAGATAAAAAAATGCCTTGAACAGGGATTTTTTGATCATAGAAAGTGTTGGATAACCTGTGAAAAAAGGATAGCGTAATGCCGCTTGAAATAATAAATATAATTTTACCTTTGTAGAAAAGGAAAATATGCTGATCATAGGGATAGCAGGTGGTACCGGCTCCGGGAAAACTACGGTGGTGCAAAAACTGCTGAAACGCCTAAATTCTGAGAATGTCACGGTGATTTCGCAAGATAATTACTACTTGGACAATTCTGAAATGCCGTATGAGGAACGGGTTAAAATAAATTTTGACCATCCGCGCTCTATTGATTTTGATCTGATGGTGGAGCACATGCTGCAACTGCGCAATGGCGAAACTATACACCAACCGGTGTACTCTTTCATCACTCACAGCCGCTCAAATGAGGAGATAAGAACTCCACCAAATGATGTGATAATTGTGGAAGGAATTTTGGTGCTGAGGCATGTGGAGCTAAGAAAGCTGTTTGACCTAAAAATCTATGTGCATGCTGACTCTGACGAGCGACTGATACGCAGAATACGAAGAGACATACAGGAACGTGGCAGGGATCTGGATGAGGTGATTGAACGTTACCAAAAAACTTTGAAACCAATGCATGAGCAATTCATAGAACCTACTAAGAATTATGCTGACATAATCATACCCAATGATCGCATGAAAAATGATGCAGCTATTTCTGTGTTGGCTACTGTGGTGCAAAACAAAATCAACAAAAACTTTGTCGATGGAACAAGAGCCTAAAAGCAAGTGGTGGACATGGATTCTCAACAAATTTGTGATTGTGGGAATTCTGTTTATGGTGTGGATGATATTTTTTGACCAAAACTCATATAGGCTACACCGTGATCTTGACCGTGAAATTGTAGATTTGAAGGATGACAGACAGTATTTCCAATCAGAAATCAATAAACAAGAAGCAGAGCTTGAAAGACTGAATACTGACCAAAAATCCTACGAAAAATTAGCACGAGAGAAGTACTTCATGAAACGTGAAAATGAGGACATTTTTGTTATAGAAATTATAGATACTACGCAAAAAAATGAGTGATTTTGAACTGCAGTTTGAGGCTGCCATTCCAGAAGATTGGAGAAATCTTGTACAGAAAGAATTGAAGTCTGAGGAGGCTGTAGAGCAATTGCGCCGAAAAACTGCTGAGGGTTTTGAAGTTGAGCCTATTTATCATGCAAAATCTGAAGAGATACAGCCTGTAACTACGGAAAATGAATGGCAGATAACCTGTAGAGCTGCGGGGAAATTCCCATTTAGCTACAAAGGAATAGATGCTATCATTTTTCAAAATCCTGAGGATGCAAGTTTGCATGAGGAGTTTTATGGGACGCGCATTTTGGATTTTGTTCCTAAAGCAGATTTTGAAATTCAAAACCGTGATTGGCTCAGTATTGATTTTTTATCGAAATCTGTATTTGGTAAAATCCAAGAAGCGGAAGGGGAGAAATCTTTCGTGCAAAAACTCCTTGAAGATAAAACCGAAGGCAAGTATATCTTGATAGATATTGAGGCTTTTGATTTTGCAGGGGCAAATGCTACGCAACAATTGGCAATTTTTACTGCTTTGGTGAATGAATATGTGAAAGAATTTGGCGCAGATATTTTGCAGAATATTTGGGTGAAATGCGGCGTGGGCTCTGATCTTTTTATGGAAATTGCGAAACTTCGAACTTTGCGTAGCCTCTGGGCAAATCTTTCAGAAATCTATAACGTTGATGCAGAGCTGAAAATTTGGAGCAGTAGCAGCAGACGCAACAAATCTACACAAGACAAGTACAATAATATAATACGCACCACTTTTGAAACAGCAGCTGCCGTGATGGGTAATGCCGATTTCACGGAAACACTCGCCTATGACGTGCTCTACTCAGAATCTCGAGACTTTGCGATGGAAGTAGCATTGAAACAGCAATTTTTGCTGAAAGAAGAGAGTTACTTTGATTTGTATGCAGATCCTATGGCAGGTTCCTATTATGTAGAAACCTTGACAGAAAAGTTGGGTGAGAATGCATGGAAATTGATGCAAGAATGGGAAGAATTGGGCGGCTGGAGCAAAATTGTGAGCAGTGGCAAATTGCAAGAAAGTATTGCTGCCAATGCGGCAAAATCTCAGAAAGAATTTGATCAAGGTACTTTGAAAATGATTGGCGTAAACAGATTTCCGGCTACAAGGGATTATTCTCAGGAGCAAATACGCCAATGGGATACCAATCAATCTGAAGGTCTTACTCAAAAACCATTGTCTGCAAGTTTAGATGCGAGTGACAAGGACTGATCGAGTATGAAAAACTATTTTCATCCTATGTCTAGGCCTATTGCAGAGGGCATTTTGATAGCAGTGTTGTCTCTGGTAGCATTGGCACTACTATTATGGTTCATTTTCCAAATACGTATTGTATTCCTATACATTTTATTGGCTGCCGTGCTCACATTGATGGGTCGGCCACTGATGTATCTATTTCATGGAAAGTTGAAAATGAGCTCTACACTCAGCGCAGGGCTTACAATATTAGTTTTCTTAGGGGTTTTGACGGGATTATTGAGTGTTTTCATTCCACTACTATTCAAACAGGCAGAATCCTTTACCAACATGAACACCGTAGAGATTCAAAGCTTTATAGAGTCGCAACTTGATGCACTGAATCAATCACTCTTGCAAAATAGAATTACCGTATTGGATGATTTCTTGAAAACCGATTGGAACTCAAGGTTGAACATCAATGTGATTACTTCATGGTTTGGTAATATTCTCAGCATACTGAGCAACTTCTCCATAGGTAGCTTTTCTGTACTTTTTATAGCCTTCTTTTTCTTGAAAGAGCGCCACCTCTTCAATAGTATGTTACTTTCGCCCGTTCCTACTGGATTGGCTCCGAGAGTACAAAGAGCTATCACAACTATCAAAGATTTGCTCACAAGATATTTCGTAGGTCTTACCCTTCAGGTGACTATCATGTTTAGCATTTACTATATTTTCTTGGTATTTCCGGGAAGAATAGAAGCAGACATTGCAATTTTCATAGCCTTGCTTTGTGCGCTATGCAACATTGTTCCATATTTGGGACCTTTGATTGGTTTTTTTGTTATCAACCTGCTCTCAATGAGCAACCTGTATGCCAATGGATATAATTTTGACCATGTAATGCTCAACCGTATTTATTGGATCACAGGCGGGTATTTGTTTGCACAGCTCATCGACAATTTTGTCAACCAACCTTTGATTTACAGCAAGAGCGTGAAATCACACCCACTAGAGATTTTCCTCATAATAATCATTGGATCGTTATTAGCAGGAATTCCGGGTATTGTGCTCGCGGTACCTGCATACACCGTATTACGTGTGATATTGAAAGAGTTTTTCTCTGAATTCAGATTTGTGCAAAGCATTACCAAAAATCTGTGATCAATCCCGCTTTTCATACATCTGAGGTACAAAATTGGCTGAAAGAAAATTTACAATCAGACCCTAGACAATTAGCCTTTAAAGGTTCACCGTTTTCTGATGTTTCTACGCAAGAGTTGCTCAATCAATTACAACTCAGACAAAACATCCGATCCAAACTACCCACATGGTATGATACCGATGGCATTATTTATCCTACCAAAGTCAACATAGAACAAACATCATCAGAAGTCACCTCTGCTTACAAAGCTTCCTTGGTGCAGGGTGAAAAGCTCATAGACATCACCGGAGGTTTTGGAGTAGATGCCTATCATTTTGCCAAAAGAGTGAAAAATGTAATCCACGTAGAAAGAAACACTGAACTCCAACAAATCGCCGCAAAAAATTTTGAAATATTACAAGTAGGAAATATACAATCCTTCAATGAAGACGGAGTGGAATTCATTGAAAATTATTCTGAAGAAGTAGATGTCATATTTGCAGATCCCAGTAGGAGAGATGGCAGCAATGCCAGAGTAATCTTACTCCATGATATGCAGCCGGATCTACTGAAAATACAGGACATGCTATTGGAAAAAGCGCATACAGTAATGCTGAAACTTGCGCCAATGTTGGACATTCAGTATATAACAGAAAGGCTCAAAAACATATTTCAAATACACATTGTAGCCGTGCAAAATGAGGTAAAGGAAATACTCGTCCTGCAAAAAAGATTCTATGCAGGTAGCCCAAAAATCATCCTTGCCAATCTCCAATCAGAATGGGAAAACATACACATCCAACCCATTTTTGGGATTGAGCATCCTATTGCAGAGCCAAAAAAATATCTATATCTCCCCGGCAATGCACTTATGAAGATATTGCGCATCACAGACATGCATGCAATTTGGGGATTACATGCGCTACATAGAGACACCAGCATCTTCACCTCAGATGCACTCATAGAACATTTCCCCGGTGAGGTTTTCTCCAACATCCGTGAAATAAATTTGAAAAAAGGAAACTTTCGTGGCACATCATGGAGAATCATTCATAGAAACTTTCCGGTGAAAATTCCCGAAATCAAACGCAAATTTGGACTCAAGGACGACGGAACCCAAGCACTCATTTTCACACAAACTCAATCGGGTAGCCACATTTGGGAAGCAGATAAGATAAAATAATAAAATTAACTTAACATTAACATTTCAAAATATTATTCATAAATAATATTTCATGTATATTTGCCTCAGTAAAAGTCTTTTTCATTAGAGTAGTTGAGTTTTCATGGCACCTTCGGGTGCAGGAACCGTTCCCACAAAGGAACGGTTTTTTTTTGCCTCAATACCTGTATCGCCTGGTTTTCTCATAGATTTATATAGTACATTACAGTATATTTTCTTCCCATTTTTCTATAGAAACATTTATAGAATTTTACAATATTTAAGAATCCAATCCAGAAAAAACTTTATTACTTTCACAAAAAACTCTACCGCTCAAAACCTGTCAATTATTAATTTCAAAATATTATCCGTAATTTTATTGCTCAAAACTAAAAAGATATGATGTATCATACATTGGGGCAAATTCCTCCCAAGAGACATACGGTTTTCCAATCAGAAGAAGGCAAATACTACTATGAGCAGCTTTTCGGTACCGAAGGCTTCCATGGAGTATCTTCATTGCTTTATCATATACACCGTCCTACACAAATCAAGCAAATAGGCAAAGGCAAGGATCTCAACCCCAAAGCCGCTGTTCCCAACAACATTACCCCAAGACTTGTCAAGGGATTCCATGTAGATCCTACAGATGATTTCATTGAGTCTCGCACCATATTCTTTTTCAATAATGATCTCAATATTGGCGTAGCTGCTCCCAAGAAGTCTATGACAGACTATTTCTATAAAAATGGCAATGCAGACGAGCTACTTTTTGTTCATGAAGGTAGCGGAACGCTCAAAACCTTCGTGGGCGACATAGATTTTGAGTATGGAGACTATCTCATTATCCCAAGAGGAACTATATATCAACTCCATTTCAATGATGAGAAGAATAGACTGCTTGTTATGGAGAGTTTCTCACCCATAGAAACACCCAGCCGCTACCGCAATCACTTTGGGCAACTTCTAGAGCACTCACCCTTCTGCGAACGCGATATGAAACTTCCAAAATTCGCAGAACCCAGAGATGAAAAGGGTGAATTTATTGTAAAAGTCAAAAAAGAAGGGATTTTATATGACATCGTATATGCCACACATCCTTTTGATGTAGTAGGATGGGACGGATACTTCTATCCATACGGCTTCAGCATTCATGACTTTGAGCCTATCACAGGTCGCATCCACATGCCACCACCCATTCACCAGAATTTCCAAGGCCACAACTATGTCGTGTGCTCTTTCGTACCAAGATTATATGACTATCATCCAAAGGCAGTACCTGCGCCTTACAACCATAGCAATATAGACTCAGAAGAAGTCCTTTACTATGTAGATGGTGACTTCATGAGCCGTAACCATATAGAGAAAGGCTTCTTTACTCTGCATCCGGGTGGCATACCACATGGTCCACACCCTGGCGCTATGGAGCGAAGCATCGGACAGGTAAAAACAGAAGAATTAGCCGTGATGATAGACCCATTCAGGCCATTACAGATCACCAAAGAAGCCCTCAAATTAGAGGACGACACCTACGTGCGCTCTTGGCTAGAAAATGAAGATCAGCAGGGCATACCACCGCAGATCGAGTGAACTTAAACCACCCCCAAATCTCTCAATAAATAATATAATTCATTAATCATATTGCCAAATAAGCATCAAGGCAGCGCCGGACTTCAAACGTCTTTCGCAAACCACAAGTTCGCAAAAAAATCGTATCTTGTACAGCCAACGGCTTATCACGCACAGTTTTATTAAATAAAATATATAGACAACATATAATCATCATACTATGAGTACAAACTTGCAAAACACCGAATACGGTCTTGAGAAAATATTCGAAGGTGCAGAAGACTTCCTTCCATTGTTGGGCACAGACTACGTAGAATTTTACGTAGGCAATGCCAAACAAGCCGCACACTATTACAAGACAGCCTTCGGATTTCAAAACCTCGCCTATGCAGGTCTAGAAACCGGCATCAGAGACAGAGCCTCTTACGTTTTGGTACAAGACAAAATCAGACTCGTTCTCACTACTCCGCTCAACAGTGAGAGCAAAATCAATGAGCATATTGTCAAGCATGGTGACGGTGTCAAAATCATAGCCCTATGGGTAGATGACGCCCGTTCAGCCTTTGAAGAAACCACCAAGCGCGGCGCCAAAGTTTACATGGAGCCTACAGTAGAGTCAGACGAGCATGGAGAAGTAGTGCGCGCAGGCATCTACACCTATGGTGAGACAGTGCACATGTTTGTAGAGCGCAAAAACTACCATGGCAAGTTCCTACCGGGCTACGTAGAGCATCACTCAGACTACAATCCAGAGCCGGTTGGCCTCAAATTCATAGACCACATGGTGGGCAACGTAGGTTGGAATGAGATGAACACATGGGTCAAGTGGTATGAAGACGTAATGGGCTTCGTAAACTTCCTGTCATTTGATGACAAGCAGATACACACAGAATACTCAGCCCTCATGAGCAAGGTTATGGCCAATGGCAACGGTCGCGTCAAATTCCCTATCAATGAGCCAGCAGAAGGCAAGAAAAAATCACAGATAGAGGAGTACATAGACTTCTATGAAGGTCCGGGCGTGCAACACCTCGCCGTGGCTACCAATGACATCATACACACAGTCACAGAGATGCGCAAGCGCGGCGTAGAATTCCTTTCTCACCCGCCGGAAGAGTACTATAGAGCAGTGCCTGCAAGACTACAAGAATTCCATCATGAGATGAAAGAAGACATAGAAAAACTCGCCAAACTCGGCATCATGATAGACGCTGACGAGGAGGGTTACCTACTCCAGATCTTCACCAAACCCGTGCAAGATCGCCCAACACTATTCTTCGAAATCATACAGCGCATGGGAGCACGCGGTTTCGGCGCCGGCAACTTCAAAGCCCTTTTTGAGAGCATTGAGCGCGAGCAAGCCAAGCGCGGAACTCTATAATCGCAGCTTACACATATTAAGCACAACCGTCCTCTCAGAGGGCGGTTTTTTTTGTGGAATTTCAACAATACCTCAATCTTTTTTCACTGTAGAATTTTTTTTAGGAGCTATTTCCGGCTGCCCACTGCAATCTTGCTCGCTATCTGCCACAAATAGAGGGCTTGCCGGCACGTCCACCACAAGGGATTCCAGTACCTCCAAGCCCACTATTTGTAGGGCAGATAGCTTTGCAAGGATTTCCGTTCGCATCCGGGCTAGGCCAATGAGCGCAAGGCCATTTTCACACAGCAAACATCAAAGGTTCCAAGAAATCTAGATTATTATTACCCAAAACAAGGTGATTAAACAGCGTTTCGCTGGGTGTAGTCTTCCCAAAACAAGCACTAATTAAGCTCAAATAGAATTACCCATAACTTTCTCAAACCGCAACCCAATAGCTTGCTTCACCATAGATTTCACAGAGAATTTGCATACACTCTTGTCAATGTGAAAATTTTTGACTAACATAGCATAAATTTTATTTGTCAATGAAAATTACAAGACTTTTTGACTTCTTGACCGAGCAATTGGAAACACATCCATTACCGGATGCGTTAGTTACCAAGAAAAATGGTGTTTGGGAAAAAACCTCCACAGCAGAATTCCAGGATTTGGCCAATCAATGCAGCCGCGGATTGCTCAAAATGGGAGTGAAGCCCGGTGACAATGTTGCGCTCATCACTACCATGAGCCGCACCGAGTGGAATATTGTAGATATAGGCCTTCAGCAAATCGGTGCCGTGAGTGTTCCGGTTTATCCCACCATCTCAATCAATGACTATGAATATATATTCAACCAGGCAGAAGTAAAATTTGTTTTCTTGTCAGATGAAGATTTGTATAAAAAAATTGAAGCCGCCAAATCACAAATTTCATCACTTCAAGGTGTATTCACCTTTGATGAAGTGCGCGGAGCCGCAAATTGGAAAGAAGTGCTAAGCATGGGTGAAGATTCAGCCACCCAACATGAGGTAGATCATCTGAAAAATTTGATCAAAGAAGATGATCTTGTCACCATTATATATACCTCCGGTACCACCGGCAAACCAAAAGGGGTTATGCTCACCCACAAAAATATAGTGAGCAACGTTATAGCAAGTCGCGAGCGCGTGCCTGATTTTGGCCAAAACGCCAGAGCATTGAGCTTCTTACCCATTTGTCACGTATTTGAGCGCATGCTCATATACCTATACCAGTATAGCAATGTGGCAATTTATTATGCCGAAAGTATAGAAACCATTGGTGACAATCTCAAAGAGATCAAACCACAAGTGATGACAGTGGTGCCAAGACTTGTAGAGAAAGTATATTCCAAGATATATGACAAAGGTTCTACCGCAGGCGGTGTCAAAACCAAGCTCTTTATGTGGGCACTGAAATTGGTAGAAGATTATGAGCCTTATGAAAACAAAGGCTTCGGCTGGCGCATGCAGTATAAAATTGCCAGTGCCATCGTTTTCAAAAAGTGGCGTGAAGGGGTAGGAGGCAACCTAGTGTGCATGGTTTCCGGTAGTGCCAAATTGAGCGAGCGTCTCAACAAGATGTTCTGGGCAGCGGGCATACCTATTTTAGAAGGCTACGGACTCACAGAAACCTCACCGGTGATTTCTGTAAACGCCATGGGCAAAGAGAATATGAAAGTTGGCTCAGTGGGCAGACCATTGTCCAACGTCAACGTTCGTTTAGCAGAAGATGGAGAGATTCAGGTCAATGGACCCAACGTTTTTCAAGGATATTACAAGCAAGATGAGCTCACCAAAGAGGTATTCACAGAAGATGGTTGGTTCATGACGGGTGATATTGGGCATATGAGCAAAGGCCTACTTTTCATCACAGATCGCAAAAAGCAAATGTTCAAAACGAGTGGAGGCAAATATGTTGCTCCGCAAATTCTGGAAAACGCTATGAAAGCCATTCCTTTCATAGAGCAAATAATGGTAGTGGGCGAAGGTGAAAAAATGCCTACGGCCATCATACAACCCAATTTTGCTTACATCCGCGAATGGGCAAATCGAAACAATGTAGATGTTGGTGCAGACAATGCAGCTATAGCGGCCAATGAAACAGTACGCAAAGAGATACATAAAGGAATAGCAGACATCAACCAGCAATTTGGCAACTGGGAGCAGATCAAAAGATTTGAACTCACACCAGAAGAGTGGACCATAGAAGATGGGCTACTAACACCAACCCTCAAGCACAAGCGTAGAAATATCCAATCCAAGTATAAGGCGCTTTACAACAAGTTGTATGACAGAAGCGAAAGATAAACCCAAAATGGTAGTCCTCACAGGTGCAGGTGTCAGTCAAGAGAGTGGCATCAGCACCTTTAGAGACAGTGATGGTCTTTGGGAAAATCATGACATCATGGAAGTGGCGTCACCGGAAGGTTTTCGTGACAATCCAGAGCTTGTACTTAAATTCTACAATGCACGTCGCAATCAATTGAGCAGTGTAGAGCCCAATCAAGCGCACCATTTTCTCAAAGAATTAGAACAATGCTATGATGTAACTATAATCACACAAAATGTGGATGACTTACATGAAAGAGCCGGTTCTTCAAACATCATACATCTGCATGGCGAGCTCACCAAAATGCGCAGCGTGCATGATGAGGAGGTCACATATCCTTATGATAAAGACATAGCCGTTGGCGATTTAGCGCCGGATGGCGGTCAATTGCGCCCACATATAGTCTGGTTTGGAGAGATGGTTCCTGCTATGGATGCGGCTTTGGAAGCCACCAGACAAGCAGATTTCTTCTTAGTAATTGGCACCTCATTGCAAGTATATCCCGCAGCGGGCTTAGTGAATTACGTGCCACATGGCAAGCCGGTAGTAGTCGTTGATCCAGATGATTTGAGTTTGCCATCATCCATACATCACATACGCATGCCTGCCACGGCAGCCTGTGCAGTATTGCGGAAAAGTTTATTATCAGGACAACAAGAATCAGAAGAAGAATAAAGTATTTGCGCATTATAAAATTTATTCTTATATTTGCATCCGCTTTGCGCTACCGATGAGGTAAGTAATAGCAAGGAGAAATGGCAGAGTGGTCGAATGCGGCGGTCTTGAAAACCGTTGACTGTAACAGGTCCGGGGGTTCGAATCCCTCTTTCTCCGCAACCCCAAAGCAAATCCCGCGATAGCGGGATTCTTTTTTTTCAGCCTACCATCCAATCAAATTTATTTGAATTGGATGGTGGGCTGAAAAAAAAGAAATTCCATCAGGAATTTGCTTTGGGGTTGCATGGAACCCTCTTCCG
>JAUNRT010000057.1 GCA_030535475.1 Weeksellaceae bacterium
CACATTTTGCAAGAGCCAAAAACCCTTGCGGGGTAGCCGCCTACCACCTGCCGCGCAGCACGCGTTCCTCATCGCTGTGCTCAAAAAGTGCGCTTACCATTATTACCCGCAAAATTTTCCCATTAAGTCAGCCTTGATACCAAAAAATTTATGAACAATTTCAATTTCTCATTTAGCAAAACATACATCACTTATACCTCAAAAAATAGCAATTTCTACACAATTTGCACTAATTATTTACAACAATGTACTTATTTGAGCACACCATACCTGCATTGCGGTATTAATATTGTACCTTTCTCACAAGAATATGTAAAATACTATTCAAGCATAATAATTTTTTACTAAATTTGTCAAGTGAACGATTTTACTTTTAAGAAATATCCCACCGTAGATTATATGTTGCGCACCACGTGGAACGCAGTGGTCAAGCATTACACCGCACAAGCCGTAAAGCATGACATCACCATGTCGCTCGGCTTTGCCTTGCTAGCCATTGACCCCAAAGTTGGAACGCCCAGCACAGCACTCGGCCCCAAAATGGGCATGGAACCAACATCCTTGTCGCGCACACTCAAAAATCTTGAAGAGCGAGACCTCATACGCCGCAAGCCCAATCCCAAAGATGCCCGTGGCGTCATCATAGAGCTCACCGCAGATGGCAAACATTTGCGTGACAATACAAGGGAGGTTGTTATGCATTTCAACAAGGTGATGGAAGATGAGATCGGAAGAGAAAAACTCAACGTATTCATAGAAGTAGCACAGCAGATTCGCGACCTTATCGCAGAAAACAAAGTAAATAATATATCAAAATCAGTACAATGAAAAACAGATACATCAATCATGTCACAGTACTGGGATCCGGAGTCATGGGCTCAGGCATAGCCAGCTTGCTCGCAGGCGCCGGTATTCGTGTGCTCATGTTAGATATAGTGCCAAAAGAGCTCACAGAGGCAGAAAAAAGCAAAGGCATCACACAAGAAAGTCCCGTCTTTCGCAATCGCATTGCGCGTGAAGCCTTAGAAAAAGCACTCAAATCCAATCCTTCACCCATCTACAGCAAATCTTTTGCATCACGCATCACGGTGGGCAACTTTGATGACGATTTAGAAAAAATCAAAAACAGTGACTGGGTTATAGAAGTCATAGTAGAAAGACTAGACATCAAAAACCAAATGTTTGATCGTGTTGAAAAACTGCGTACTCCCGGTACACTGGTTACCACAAACACCTCAGGTATTCCTATTCACCTCATGTCAGAAGGGCGTTCACAAGACTTCAGAGAACACTTCTTGGGCACACACTTCTTCAATCCGCCTAGATATCTTCAGCTATTTGAAATCATCCCTGGACCAGACACCAAGCCAGAAGTGCTAGAATTCTTCCAAGAATTTGCTTCTACTTATCTTGGCAAAACGGCTGTAATGGCCAAAGACACACCTGGCTTCATTGGCAATAGGGTAGGAGTTTATTCCATGGCAAAAGTGATGGAAATAGCACAGGAAAATGGATTAACGGTAGAAGAAGCAGACACCCTCACCGGTAGTCTACTCGGCCGCCCAAAAACAGGAACTTTCAAACTGGCAGATCTAGTAGGTTTAGACACCGCCGCCAAAGTCACGCAAGGGCTACAACAGCACCTGCCGGATGATCAGATGGTGCAAGACCTCAAAGACTCCAAGACCATGAATTTCCTGCTAGAGAATGAGTATTTTGGAGACAAATCCGGTAAAGGATTCTACTACAAAGAAAAAGACAAATCCGGTGAAACAAAACGTTTCGCTCTCGATTTAGAAAAATTGGAATATCGTCCGCTAGAGCGCGAAAAACTAGAAATCATAGAAAAAGCCAAAATGGCTGGCGGCACCAAGCAGCAATGGCAAGTTTTGCTGAAAGATGATTCAAAATATGGTAAATTTTTCAGACAGCATCTTGCATCACTTTTTGCTTACGTATCTCATCGCCTTCCGGAAATATCAGATCATCTTTATAGCATAGATGATGGTATGAAAACGGGTTACGCCTGGAAATACGGTCCATTTGAAACATGGGATATGATTGGTGTGCAACAAGGTTTGGAACTCATAAAATCTGAAGGTTATGAAGCTGCACCATGGGTACAGACTATGCTAGATAGCGGACGCGAGAGTTTTTATAGCATACAAGACGGCGTTAAAGATTTCTATAGCGTTGGCTCACAAGACGTGCAAGAATTGCCCGGTCAGGACAGCTTTATCATATTAGATAATATTAGAAAAACCAAAGAAGTTTGGTCCAACAAAGAAGCCTCAGTACAAGATTTAGGTGACGGAATTCTCAATTTAGAGTTCCGTAGCAAGATGAATAGTATTGGTGGTGGCGTCATTCAAGGCATTCAAAAAGCTATTGACCTAGCCGAACAAGATCACAGAGGTTTAGTCATAGGCAACCAAGCAGACAATTTTTCTGTCGGAGCTAATTTAGCCATGATCATGATGATGGCAGTAGAGCAAGACTGGTTTGAGCTCAATATGGCTATCAAAACCTTCCAAGATACAATGATGAAGATTCGCTACAGCAACATTCCGGTGGTTGTAGCGCCGCATGGCATGGCTTTAGGTGGCGGTTGTGAGATTTCTCTGCATGCAGATCAAATGGTAGCAGCGGTAGAAACCTATATGGGTCTTGTAGAGTTTGGTGTTGGTGTAATTCCAGGAGGTGGAGGTACCAAAGAGATGACCAGACGCGCCATGCAAGGTTTAGAGAAAGATGATGTCAAGACCAATAGACTGCGAGAAGCTTACATGACTATTGCTATGGCAAAAGTGGCTACATCTGCTTATGAAGCCAAGGAATTTGGTTTCATCCGCGATCAGGACATCATTGTCATGAACAAAAATCGCCAAATTGCAGAAGCGAAGCAATATGCCATACGAATGGCAGAAGCAGGTTACAGAAAACCACTGCAAGAAAAAATACAAGTTTTAGGCAAAAACGCCATGGGTATGTTCTACGTAGGTTCAGATCAAATGGTTGCAGGGCATTTCATTTCAGAACATGACAGATTGATAGCCAATAAATTGGCCTACGTGATGACAGGCGGAAGTCTATCTGAGCCTACAGAGGTTTCAGAACAGTATCTATTAGACTTAGAGCGCGAAGCATTTCTTTCTCTATGCGGCGAGCGCAAAACATTGCAGCGAATAGAGCAAATGCTCAAAACAGGAAAACCTTTGAGAAACTAATTCCAAAAACCTAAAAGCAACAAAAAAATGTCAAGAAACGTATATATAGTAAATGGATATAGAACAGCGGTAGGCAAAGCCCCTCGCGGCCAGCTCCGTTTCGTGAGACCGGATGATTTGGCGGCTACAGTGCTGCAACATCTCATGCAAAACACACCGCAGCTAGATCCGAATCAAATAGATGACCTAATAGTAGGTTGTGCAATGCCGGAGGCCGAACAGGGTCTCAATATGGCAAGACTTATTTCACTTATGGGTCTCAACACAGACAAAGTACCGGGCGTTACTATCAATAGATATTGTGCCTCCGGCTCTGAATCTATAGCCGTTGCTGTTGCAAAAATAGCAACCGGCATGGCAGACTGCATCATTGCAGGTGGAGCAGAGAGCATGTCATACATTCCTATGGGTGGCTACAAACCCATTCCTGAAACCAGTGTTTCTAAACAAAATGCAGATTACTATTGGGGTATGGGTCTCACTGCAGAGGCAGTAGCGCAAGAGTACAAAGTTTCGCGTGAAGATCAAGATCAATTCGCATACGAATCTCATCAGAAAGCGCTCAAAGCTTTGGAAAACGGCAAATTTGATTCGCAAATTGTGCCAGTAGAAGTTGAAAACACCTTTCTGAACGACAAAGAAAAGCCAGAAACCAAAAAATACACTTTCAAAACAGATGAAGGTCCGCGCGCTGATACCAGCATTGAGGTTTTAGCCAAATTGCGACCTGTGTTTGCAGCAAACGGTAGCGTTACTGCTGGCAATTCATCTCAGATGAGTGATGGCGCTGCATTTGTACTGGTAATGTCTGAAGAAATGGTCAAAAAACTCAACCTAGAACCTATTGCCAGATTGATGTCTTACTCTACGGTAGGCGTGCCACCGCGCATCATGGGTATTGGTCCAGTGTATGCAATACCAAAAGCGCTGGAACAAGCCGGCATTACCCAAGATCAATTAGACCTAGTTGAGCTCAATGAGGCTTTTGCGTCGCAGTCTTTGGCCGTGTTACGCGAGACGGAGCTCGACCCGAGTATTGTCAACGTGAATGGTGGCGCCATAGCTTTAGGACACCCACTGGGCTGCACGGGCACCAAATTGACCGTGCAACTGCTGGAGGAAATGAAAAGAGAAAATAAAAAGTATGGTATGGTCACCATGTGTGTGGGTACAGGACAAGGTGCCGCCAGCGTATTCGAAAGATTATAATCTATCTCATCAATTCAATAAGTATTAAGTAACAAACAATATCATGTCAGAAGATAAAACCAAACAATTGATAGGAGGATCTTTTCTCATCAAAGAGTCCTCAAAAGATCAGATCTTCACACCGGAAGATCTCAACGAAGAGCAACGCATGATGCGCGCTGCTGTGAAAGAATTTATGGACAGAGAAGTTTGGCCACAGAAAGACAGAGTAGAAAAGAAAGATTTTGCCCTGGTAGAAAAATGGGTGCGTGAGCTTGGCGAAATGGGTATGCTTGGCATTACAGTACCTGAAGAGTATGGCGGGCTTGGATTGAGTATGGTTGATTCGGTACTCATCTGCGATTATGTATCGGGTTGCACCGGCTCTTTGGCCACAGCATATGGTGCACACACAGGGATTGGTACTTTACCGATTCTGCTCTATGGCAATGCTGAACAGAAGGAAAAGTATCTTCCAAAACTCGCTACTGGTGAATGGATTGGCGCATACTGCCTCACAGAGCCGGAAGCGGGTTCAGATGCCAATGCCGGTAAGACCAAAGCCGTAATCACAGAAGATGGGTCACACTACCTCATCACTGGGCAAAAAATGTGGATTTCCAATGCGGGATTCGCTGATGTATTTATAGTATTTGCTCGTATAGAGGATGATAAGAATATCACCGGTTTCATTGTCACAAAGGATATGATTGGCGAAAATTTCTCACTAGGAGAGGAAGAGCCAAAACTGGGTCTCAACTCATCCAGCACCAGACAATTGTTTTTCAACAATCTCAAAGTGCCGGCAGAAAACATGCTAGGTGATAGAAATGGAGGCTTCAAAATCGCTATGAACGCATTGAATATTGGACGTGTGAAGTTGGCGGCTGCAAGTCTTGACGCACAGCGCAGAATCATAGACAACGCGGTGAAATATGCCAATGAGAGAAAACAATTTGGTACTCCAATCTCTACATTTGGTGCGGTGCAAGAAATGCTGGCCAACATAGCATTGGCTTGCTACACATCAGAATCAGGTGTTTATAGAGCTGCAAAAGATATACAAGACAAGATCCAAGAATATTCTGATGCGGGTAAGGACCATCAAGAAGCAGAATTACGCGGGATAGAAGAATACGCTATTGAATGCTCCGTGCTCAAAGTTTTTGGTTCTGAAGCCATACAGCATTCTGCCGACACTGGCATACAAGTATTTGGAGGTATGGGATATAGCAAAGATGTGCCAATGGAATCTGCATGGCGTGACTCACGCATTGCCAGAATTTATGAAGGCACCAATGAAATCAATCGCCTATTATCCGTTTCAATGCTTGTAAAAAAAGCACTGAAAGGTCAAATCGATTTGCTGAGCCCTGCCAAGAACATTCAAGACGAGCTCATGAGTATTCCGAGTTTTGATGTTCCGGATTACTCAGAACTATTTGCGCAAGAAAAAGAAATTCTTGCCGGGTTGAAGAAAGTATTTCTTATGGTTTCGGGTGCGGCTCTACAAAAATTCGGTATGGAACTAGAACAGCAGCAACAACTCATCTTGGGTGCAGCTGACATTTTGATAGAGATTTACATGGCAGAAAGCGCTATGCTACGTGCTGAGAAACTATCGGCCAACAATCAGTCTGATCAAGCTGATTATTACGTAAAACTCGCGAAATGGCAGATGTTCAAATCATCTGAAATCGTTAAAACAAGAGCGCATGAGGGTATAGTCTCTTTTGCAGAAGGAGATGAGCAGCGCATGATGCTGAGTGGGCTTAGAAGATTTACACGATACACAGAGTACCCCAATGTTGTACAACTCAAAACTGAAATTGCTCAACATTTGATCGACGCCAATGGCTACGTCACCGCATAATATCTAATTTTATAGAAAACTTTATGTGTTTTTTCTATAATTCACGTCTTTGGCACATACTTTGTTATTATGTATTCGAAGTAAAAGTCTTTTCATAAAAGTTGAATGTTGTTGCGCTTCGGCGCAGAGAATCCCCGGGAAACCGGGGATTTTTGTTTATATAGATTTTTCTTCGTTATCTTTTTTTTGTGAAATTCCGTTGCCAGCGCAGGTTAGAAGGAATTACTCTAACTATTGATTATTTTATTTCAGATTGCCTCAAATCACAATCTACCCTTTTTGTGATGTTTTCTTTTGCAATAGATTTCTGCCATTCAACGAATAAATTAATGATTCGTTTACATCAACGAAATTTGCTGATCGACCAAAAAAATGTAAAAACCCCCAATAAAATTCTTTCACCAATACTAGAATAAGCATAAAACACATAATACCTTTTCGGCACTTAGAGTGCTTTCCGATACCTCATTTGGGAATCGCATAAAATTATTCTAGAAAAATCAACTTTTCATCATGGGTTGTAACTCAACTTCAAAAATTCATGACCTGGAAAAATAGAGGCTAAGTTTTGGAATTCCAGCTCAAGGAAATGCTCAACATCAAAAACCACTATTTCAATATTCAAAAAAAGAAAAAATGCAGAATCATTTGACCTGCAATCCAATTCTCATATATCTTCACATCAAAACAGCAAACCAAGGGATACAAATAGATTTCTTACCTCAAAAATCAGCAAATCGAACGACTTCAAATCAAGCGAAAAACAAAAGCGTCTTACTCATTAAGTAAGACGCTCTCTCTATATAACATTACAAGTTTTTAGTCAAACTTCATGTCATCAAAGAATTTGTTGATGTTTTCTTTGGTTTCACCAGTTTTCTCCTGGATTCTACCCATTACTTCATCTTCTTTTCCTTCTGTGTAAAGCAAATCGTCATCTGTAAGATCTGCCCATTGTTGCTTAAGTTTACCTTTAGCTTGGTTCCAGTTTCCTTTTACTTGATCTGAAAAACTACTCATAATAATTGATTTTTTTGGTTAATACTTGTAAATATGCAAAGCCTGTTCCAAGCTAGCCTTTTCAAGGGTTAAATCTTTGTTAACCGCTATTACAAACTTTTGTTAAGAAAATTTTTCTTTCATCTGTACAGCATTGACTGCTGTTTTAGCAAAAACCTTCAAGCACCTAACCAAAAAACATAAATTCTATCATACAAGCATCAGCCAATCACCTCAGCCACCAAATCAAATTCCGTGGCTGAGACTATGCGCACCTGCACAAAGGTTCCTGGTGAGAGATATTGATCCTTAGCGCTGATATGCACCTCATTGTCCACATCGGGTGAGTCATATTCAGTGCGGGCAATATATATGTCACCCTCTTTTCTATCTACAATTACCTTAAACTCTTTGCCAATCTTTTCTTGATTGAGCTCGTAAGAGATTTGAGCCTGCACATCCATGATTTGCGCCACACGATCATGTTTCACCTCTTCTGGCACATCATCTTCCAGCAAATATGCGTGAGTATTCTCCTCATGTGAGTACGCAAAACATCCCAACCTGTCAAATCGCTGCTCCTGCACCCATGCCTTCATCTCCTCAAACTGCTCTTGCGTTTCGCCGGGATATCCGCAAATCAACGTCGTTCTTATAGCCATATCAGGCATCTTGTTACGAAACTCCTTTAGCAGCGCATTAGTCTTCTCATGCGTTGTACCTCGTCGCATAGACTTCAGCATCTCCGTATTTATGTGCTGCAGCGGTATATCTATATAGTTACAAATCTTTGGCTCACGGCGCATCACCTCCAATACCTCCATCGGAAATCCCGTTGGGAATGCATAGTGTAGGCGTATCCATTCAATGCCATCCACTTTCACCAACTCTTGCAATAGCTCAGCCAACGCCCGCTTTTTGTAAATATCTAGACCATAATAAGTGAGGTCTTGTGCTATAAGTACCAATTCTTTGGTGCCTTTCGCAGCCAATTTTCGGCTTTCTTCCACCAATTCTTCAATGGGCTTAGACACGTGAGCACCGCGCATGAGCGGTATCGCGCAGAAAGAGCACGGCCTGTCACATCCTTCAGAAATCTTGAGATAGGCAAAATGTCTTGGTGTTGTGATCAATCGTTCCCCAACCAATTCATGCTTGTAATCTGCACCCAAAGCCTTCAAGAGCAGCGGCAATTCTCGTGTACCAAAATACGCATCTACATCAGGTATCTCAGCCTCCAAATCTGGCTTGTAACGTTCACTCAAACAGCCTGTTACAAACACTTTCTCTACAATTCCTTGCTCTTTGAGCTGCACATATTCCAGGATGGTGTTCACGCTCTCCTCCTTGGCGTTGTCTATGAAACCGCAAGTATTTATCACCACCACATCACCCGTCTGCTCATGCACCACTTCCTTGCCATTGGCAGCCAATTGACCCATAATTACCTCAGAATCATATACATTCTTAGAGCAACCTAGAGTGATGAGATTTATCTTTTTCTTGCCGGTAGATTTCGTACGCATAGACAGTTTATAGCCAGCAAAAATACAAAATTCTGCCCCGAGTATAAAAACTATCAATTCCAAGAACGCTAATGGGCACTTTATCGCGTAAGCAGTCCAAAACAACTTCTATGAAAAATTCCTTGACTAATGTATATCACAATTCTTATTTTTTTTATTTGGGCGGCACCCTTTTTTGGTAAGACCGTATCCACATATATTTTCAGCCAATTCAGAATAAAACGATCATTACCGAATCATTCGGACAATAATATACCAAAAAAGGGTCGGTGTACGGCTACAAGTACGCAGCGGCTACCACGCAGTCAGTAGGCTGTTAGAGATTTTCCTGCCGTCAATCTCCACAGCCTCTTCCTGCAAGTGGTAGGCCGCTTTGCGGGCTTTTCGCCTCCCACCTGCCGCGGCCACCTGCTAAGGCCTTTTTGCTTCGCAAAATTTTTTTGAAAAGAGTAGTTTTTTGATTTGAGCGGAACAAATACAAGCAGAAAACCTTTTTATGAAACTTTTATAGAACAAGGCATCATTGTAGCTGCTTTTCAACCTTATTATGGCCATTTTACGCACTTGGTGTGCAATTGATTGTACTAAAGGATAGTTTTTTTTGTCTTGCCAAAAGCAGAATCTCTTGTAAATCGCACCCAATTTATTACCACAACACTATGCCCGCGGCAGGGATAGAAGCGATATACAGAGAAGTCTGTGCATAACACAAAACGCGGGCTGGCGGTACCGGGTCGCGGCTCATCCGCGAGAGTGTGCCGCCAGCCCGACGTTTTGTATGCACGGACGAGCTGTATTTAGCGGATAGCCCGACCCTTCCTAGCTGCTTTGCCTGTGCTTTGGCAAGGGAAGGGTGCCGCCCAAAAAAAAAAATAATAATAAATCTATGCTTTTGCAGCAGATTAGTTGGTGCGGATGGCTTTGTACTCGCCCAAATTGCCCAATCTGTCTACGGCTTGCACGGCTATGGTGTTGAGTTTTTGGTGGTGATGTTTATTGTCTAGCGTGATGCTGAGCACGTCACTGGCATAAATTTCGGTTTGCCATTCTGTGCCATACTGCTTGTAAACCACCCACTGAAACACATCCGCAGCCTCCTGCAAATGCCAGTTGAGATGCCAATGATTGCCATCATGATCAATTTCTAATTCCGGTGCAGGAATTTTGTCAAAATTGATCCAAGGTGAGAGTGGTGTGAGCGCTTTTTGGGCATATGCTTCATGGCGCAGACGATGTAACATGTCATCCTTATTTTGCAAACCGGCAAGGCTATAGTGTATGACACCTTTGCTGTCATGAAGTAAATTTTGGGCAAATTTCACTTGATTTACAATCTCTTCTGTGCGATTGGGCACGTCTTTCACACCCACGGTGTTGAGACCGGGCCAGAGGTGTCTGCTCTTGGTATTCTCTGTTTGCCACCACTGTAGCAGTGAGGTGTAGCTCTGCGCTGGCTTGTTGATAGACCAATAAAGTTGCGGAGAGAAGTAGTCTAGCCAGCCTTCATTGAGCCAAAGTTTGGCATCTGCATACAACTCATCATATTGTGAAAGGCCTTTGATGCCGGCTGGGAAACCAGTTTTCCAAATACCAAATGGGCTGATACCGAATTTTACGTGGGGTTTGATTTCTTTGATTTCATAGTGCAGACGCTGTATGATGCGGTTTACATTGTCACGGCGCCAATCTGCACGGCTGAGCTCGCCACCCTCTCGTCTATAGCTGTTGTAGCTAGCATTGTCGGGGAAATCTTTGCCGCCGTTGTACTCTCTATATGGATAGAAATAGTCGTCTAAATGTATGGCATCCAGGTCATAGCGCATCACAAGGTCTCTCACTACCATGGATATATGGTGTTGGGTTTTGATGTTTCCGGGGTCGAACCAATAGGTGCCGTTTTGCAATCGCACTACTATGTCTGAAGCGCTGCTGGCCATGGAAGATTGGTTCACCTTGCCGCCTGCGGTGTGGTGTGCGCGGTAGGGATTGATCCAAGCGTGCAATTCTATACCTCTTTTATGGGCTTCCTCTATCCAAAACTCAAGTGGATCATAAAATGGCTCCGGTGCGCGCCCTGTTTCGCCAGTGAGGAAATAAGACCAAGGCTCCAACACGCTCTGGTACAGTGCATCTGCAGATGGGCGCACTTGCAATACTACGGCATTGAAGTTGTGCTGCTCTAGCATATCCAGGATGTCAATGGCTTCTTGTTGCTGCTGCTCACTGCTGAGAAATCTGGTTGACGGCCAATTGATGTTGGCTACGGTAGCTATCCAAACTCCACGAAATTCTCTATCTACTATGGGCAAATCTACTATTAGAGGTTCTTCTTCAACTATTTCTGGTGCAGCAGGAGATTCGGGTTGCGTAGGTGTAGCTGCGGGTGTTTTAGGCTTGGGTGCTTGAGGTTTTTTGGGAGGTGTGGCTACTCTGTGAGGAGTGCTTTTTTTCTTACGCTTTTGCGTAGCACAAGATGTAATGCCTACTAGGAGAAACATACATAGGACAAGCCTGAATAATACTTTGAAATTCATAGGGTGCAAAACTCAGATAAAATCTTGAAAAAATTGAAATTATGGGTTAATTTTGTAAAATCTTTAACTACAAAACCATTATTATATGCGATTATTGTTATGTTTGGGCTTTTTTATGCTTACGTCTATCTTTTGGGCTCAGCAATTTGACAAGGAGAAACTCGAAGCCATTTTCGACCATTTGCAAGAAAACGACAAGGCTATGGGTAGTATTGCACTCATGCACAACGGCAAGACAGTATATAGTCGCTCTATTGGCTATACAGATTTGGATAAGAAAGTGAAGGCTACACCCAAATCTCTGTATTCTATAGGTTCTATAAGCAAAATATATACTGCGGTGATGGCGCTGCAATTGGTGGAAAAAGGAAAACTAAGCCTGGAAACAAAATTGTCTGAATACTTCCCAAAGGTCGTAAATGCGGAGCAAATAAGCATTGAGCAACTTTTGAGACATAGAAGTGGGATTTTTAACTTGACGAGTGATGAAACTCTACATGATTGGGCTTATGCGGAAATTTCTAGAGAGCAATTGCTGGACAAAATATATTCGTATCCTTCGGTTTTCGCGCCTGGAAAACAATTTGACTATTCTAACTCCGGATATTTACTGTTGAGTTACATCATAGAAGACGTAACAGGAATGTCATACAATGATGCTTTGCAAAAGATGATTGTAAAGAAATGTGGTATCAAAGACACAAAAATTTCCGCCTTGGGTGATAAAGATTACAAAACGCTTTCTTACAAAAAGTTCGGCGAATGGACACCAGAGCGTATTACCAACCTCAATTTAGCCTTAGGCGGTGGTGGTATCGCATCTACTGCAGAAGAAGTGAACAAGTTTTTGCATTGCTTGAATACGGGTAAGCTGCTTTCTGCATCAAGTCTGGAAAAGATGAAAAGTCTAGTAGATGGCTATGGTTTGGGCGTTTTTCAAGTACCTTTTCATGAGCACTCTGGCTTTGGGCATAATGGCGGAATAGATGGTTATCAATCTATGGCGTACTATTTTGACGCAGAACAGGTGGGATTCACTTATCTATCAAATGCGGTAGATTTCCCAATAAACGATGTTGCGATTTTGGTTTTGAGTGAGATTTTTGGGAAAGATTATACACTACCTACATTTTCTGAATTGCAGAAATTGCCGGAAGGACAATTGAAGCAATATTTAGGGAATTACAGCGCAGACAACTTTCCTATGTCTATTTTGGTGCAAGAGAAAAACGGCGTTATGACTATTTTCCCCACTGGTCAAGTAGAAATGCCTATAGATTACGTGGGTGATCACACATTTACCTTGGATGCAGTGGGTCTCAAGCTGGTATTTGACCCTGAAAAAGAAATCATGCACTTGCACCAAAGTGGTATGCATTTTATCCTGCAACGCAAGATTGGTAATAGCCTGCAATCTCAAGAGAAATAATTATTTGAATAGGCATGATTTCGGTGTTGGAACGAATGGCTGATAATGCATTCTGAAAAGATTCCTCTGCACAAAAAATCGGTAGAATTTCCATCACGTCATGTTGAAATTTGTTAGTAGTTGGAATGTTAGTTCGGCATTAAATGTCCTTTAAAAGCTTATTAAAGGATTTTTCAAAACAAATAAAAACCCTTTAGAAATGTTCAAGAACAACATATCTAGAGGGCTTTCTTTTTCCAATCAATTTCAAATAAATTTATAACTAATGAGAAATTGATTGATCTATATTTATTCCGTTTTTGGCCTAGCCAAAGAGTCTGAATCCTTTCATATTGCCAATGCGAGTGATGAATTCTTGCAATAGATCTTTATGAGCAGATTCAAAGTTGTTCAGCTTTTCCATGGTTTCTAAAAGTGTGATTTCTCTAGCAACTTGACTTTTGTCTGCACGGGCTTGAAAGTTTTTGCTAAAACCACGACCCAAAGTTCCTGTGGCGGCGCCCAAAAGGCCTTTGCCTAAAAATTGCGCTCCTATAGCCGCTGCCTGCAAACCATATTGAGCAACTCTATTGAGCCTGCCGGTAGGCACTTGGCTCAGCACGTCCCTTTGTGCTACAAACTCGTTGTAGAGCGGGATTAAGTCATTATTATACTTGGTTTGGAATTCAAGTTTTATCTCACTCAATTTATCATCATGCTTGTATTCTGACTGTTTATTGATATAATCAACCGATTTATTCAAAAAATTGTTGAATTTTTCATGATACTCATCTATATCCACTTTTTCTATGTGTGAGTTTTTGACATCCTGAAACTTATCAGTAACCAATTGAAACTCCTGACGGAAAAACGCTTCCAAAATTTGCCTGTCTATTTTTACGGCTCTATTGGCAAGAATCATTTTATATATCACGAGAGCAATGACTATGACTGCAACAATGCCTAAGAGTATGAAAAGGGTTGTATTATTGTCCATATACGGGTTTTGTAAACTTTTATCAATAAAAAGTTGTGTTTTTGATTTTTGAACAAAATTCAAGCCACTTTAACATTTTCTATGCATAGAATGTACAGTAATTGTTCAGGAAAGATTACCAAAACATAAAAATTCTATATTTGTGGATTAATTGATCCAGAAACATGGGTATATCCATTCGCGAAGTCACTGAGCCTCACCATTTGAAACGTTTTGTGAAATTTCCAATGAAACTTTACAAAGATAATCCCTACTTTGTTCCACCGCTCATCAGCGAAGAGTTGAAAACGCTAGACCGTTCTCAAAACCCCGTTTTCAAGAATGCAGAGTCTATTTATTTCTTAGCCTATGACAAGGGTAAACTCGTAGGACGTATAGCTGCTATGATCAATTGGAAAGAAGTGAATGAGCAGAAAAAACGAAAACTGCGATTTGGCTGGTTTGATTTTGTGGATGACTTGGAAGTTTCTGCCAAACTCCTGGAGCATGTAATGGACTTTGGCCGATACAAGCAAATGGAATGGATAGAAGGTCCGGTAGGATTTTCCAATCTAGACAAGGCAGGACTGCTGGTTGAAGGATTTGACAAGCTACCCACAATAGTCACTTGGTACAATGCACCATATTACGAAAAGCATCTCTTACATCATGGTTTTCAAAAGGCCTCTGAATGGATAGAGTTTGAGCTAAAAGTTCCAGAAGCACTTCCAGAAAAGGTGAATAAATTTAGTGATTTGGTCATGGAGCGCTATGATTTGCGTATCAAGAAGTTCAAAAACAAAGACGAGCTCAGAGAAGTGGTGAAGCCAATGTTTCAGCTGCTAGACAAGACCTATGGTCACTTGAGCAGCTATGTACCATTCAAGCCGGAGCAAATCAGAAATTATGAAGAGAAATACATAAATCTCATCAACAAAGATTTTGTGAGTGTGCTAGAAGATGCAGACAAGAATTTGGTGGCATTTGCTATCACCATGCCTTCCTATTCCAAAGCCTTGCAGAAAGCAGGTGGCAAGCTTTTCCCATTTGGTTGGTATCATTTGATGCAAGCCAACCGCAAAAATGACTCCGCAGCATTTTATCTGATTGGGATAGACCCGCAATATCAAGGCAAGGGTGTTACGGCCATCATTTTTAGAGAAATGTTTGACACCTTCAGAAAATACGGAATCAAGTATTTAGAGACCAACCCAGAGCTGGAAGAGAACAAAAATGTGCAAGCACTATGGCGCAACTATGAACCCGTTTTGCACAAGCGCCGCAGAAGCTATCGCAAAGATTTGTGATAAACATTCAGGAATTTCGCAATTTTTGGCAAAAAATGACGAAATGCAGGTGCGATTGTAGAAAGCAAAAAATGAATATTTGCCTATATTTGCAAATTAAACAGCTGAGATGACAGAAAAAACCTTTCGTGAAGTCCTTGCAGAGGCAATGAGCGAGGAAATGCGCCGAGATGAGAGTATATATTTGATGGGTGAGGAGGTAGCCGAATACAATGGCGCCTACAAAGCATCCAAAGGAATGTTGGACGAATTTGGACCAAAAAGGGTGATAGACACCCCAATCTCAGAAAACGGTTTTGCGGGTATAGGAGTGGGTTCTGCAATGAACGGCAACCGCCCGATTATAGAGTTCATGACATTTAATTTCTCTCTGGTAGCCATAGACCAGATCATAAACAACGCCGCCAAAATGCGTCAGATGAGTGGCGGACAATGGAATATTCCTATTGTTTTCCGCGGGCCAACCGCCAGCGCAGGTCAGCTTGCAGCCACACACTCACAAGCCTTTGAAAGCTGGTATGCCAATTGTCCTGGACTCAAAGTCATAGTACCTAGCAACCCGTATGACGCCAAAGGATTGCTGAAATCTGCCATACGTGATAACGATCCCGTGATTTTCATGGAATCTGAGCAAATGTATGGTGACAAGATGGAAATGCCAGACAGCGAGTATTTGATCCCTATTGGTGTCGCAGATGTGAAGCGCGAAGGTAAAGATTGTACCATCGTGTCTTTTGGTAAGATCATAAAGCAAGCCTATGCCGCGGCAGAGAAATTAGCCAAAGAAGGCATAGAAGTAGAAATCATCGATCTGCGCACCGTGAGACCATTAGATTATGAAACCGTGCTCAAATCCGTGAAGAAAACCAATAGACTTGTGATCCTTGAAGAGGCTTGGCCATTTGGTTCTGTAGCTTCAGAAATCACCTATATGGTACAGCAAAAAGCCTTTGATCACCTAGATGCACCTATCAAGCGTATCACAACACCAGATGTGCCGGCACCTTTTAGCAGTGAGCTATTCAACGAGTGGTTTCCAAAGGCAGATGAAGTGGTAAAAGCGGTGAAAAGCGTATTGTACGTGAAGTAGTATAAGACTACAGATCCAGCATTTCACAAAACAATTTTTTACATAGCCGATTAAAAGTCATGTAATTTTGATTATTTGGGCGGCTACGGTGTACGGCTATAAGTACGCAGTCTTTTGGCTAAAAAAAATGTCGCAAAATCGGTTTTTGTTCATCTCGCAACCCGTTTTGCTCCTTTTTTGTAGAGCCAAAATCCTTTGCGGGCTTGCCGCCTCCCACCTGCCACGCTCTGAATATCACTCGAAGAATATTTTTGGAACGTCCTTCGTAGATGCATTTTCCTATAGAAACTTTAATCCCTCAGCTACCGATTTTATTCGGTCACTGAGGGTTTTTTGTGCCCAAAAAGCGCTATTAAAACAACAAAAATTGTAGATGCAC
>JAUNRT010000058.1 GCA_030535475.1 Weeksellaceae bacterium
TCAAATATTTAAACTACAAGTTTCAACTGTTTTGCCGTGCAACGGTCTTGATTTGGGTTTTCATCTCCAAATCAAGTATATTTACAACTAATTACTAATAGAGGGAAACTTGCATTTATAACTTGAATCCACCAAAGGAAAGCATGAATTTTAAGATTAATCAATTCAAAGCGGGTAAGTATTGTGATATAAATGTTTTCTCTCAGATTTCAGCAGTTGACAACTGGATTTATTCTATTTTTACTTATCTTCTCCTGGAGTTTCATGGCAAATTTTCTTGTGATATTCTCTTATGGATCTTCTTATGATAGCGCAGAGGAATGAGCGAGTTGTTATAATTTTATACGCCAACCCGGAGCGCGGCAGGTGGGAGGCGGCTACCCCGCAAGGGTTTTTGGCTAAAGCAAAATGTGAGCAAAAAAGGTATGGCGCGGATGCAGAATAACTTTTTTGCCACAATTTTGCAGCCAAATACCCGCGGAGTAATAGCCGTACACCGACCCTTTTTTTGGCAATTTTATGATTGTATAGGTGAAAATCTAAGCGGATTTTTGGCGTAAGCCTAAGCTATGTGCTCTGGCGAATTTTGCCATAAAAAGGGTGCCGCCCAAAAAAAAATAAAGAAATTATCAATGCAGATGAGGTGAGTTATTGGTATTCTTGCGATATTTGTGAAAATTAAAGTTTTATGCTACGCAATTGTGTTTTGGGTGTTTTGGTTTTGGGGTTTTCTTTGCAAGTGTATGGCCAGGAAACGGCTGCTGCGCTGCGTGCGCATGTGGAGTATCTGGCCAGTGATGCGCTGGAAGGGCGTGGCCCGGGCACGGATGGAAAGGATTTGGCAACGGTATATATAGAGCAGCAGTTTGCACAGGCGGGTTTGCAGCCGTTTTTTAATGACTCGCTGGTGGTGCCTTTTGTATATGGCAGTGCTATGGCAAGGGCAAAAGGCTATAATGTGGTGGGTGTGCTAGAAGGTACTGATGCGAGTTTGCGCCATGAATATGTGGTGCTGGGTGCGCATTATGACCACTTGGGATACCGCATGGTGGATGGCGAAAAGGTGATATACAACGGTGCGGATGATAATGCTTCTGGTACGGCTACGCTGATAAAATTGGCTCAGCACTATGCTAAACCGGGTAATAGACCTGCGAGAAGTTTGATTTTTGCGGCTTTTGATGCGGAGGAATTGGGCCTGCATGGTTCTAAGGATTTTGTGAAAAGGCTGAGCGAGGAGCAAAAGTTGCAGATAGGCAAAATGTTCAGCTTTGACATGGTGGGGATGCTCACTGCCAATGATGGCCTGTCACTGAAGGGTATTGCTAGCTTGCGTGATGGGGAGAGCACTGCTAAGAAAATTGCTGCGCGCAGTGGTGTGAATTTACAAAATATGTCTAAAAATATAGAACAGCGCACTGATACTGCACCTTTTGGCGCAGTGGGGATTCCGGCAGCGCATTTTTTTACTGGCACAAAATCTCCGTATCATAAACCTGAAGATACGGCAGAAAAACTGGACTACGCCGGCATGGAAAGGGTGTTTGACTATTCTACGGCCTTGATATCTGAGCTGGCGAATGCTGATGTGCTGCGCCGCACGGCTAGAATGCAACGCTTGGCTGAAGGTAAGCTTGTGGATAGATGGACACTAGGTTTGGTGGCCAATGTGGGTAGCAGCCACCATAGATATCCGGACAGGTTTTACCATGCTAAACCTGCGTATAGCTATGGTGCAGGTTTGCGCACAAATCTGAAACTCACGAAACATCTGGCGCTGAATGTGGAGGCGCTCTACCACTCAGATGCTAGCCGATCTGAGGAGGGTACGTATCGCAGACAATCTATTACAGTGCCGGCAAGCATAGAAATTGGATTGAACAATCAAGCGGAGATCAATTTGTTCTTGGGTGTGGGTGCGTATTATAGATTTGTGCAAAGCGGGAGCGATGGTGATAGAGACCTAGACTTTGATGCTTATGATAACATAAATGATGCTGGACTGCAAATTACTTTAGGTTGGGAGGTGAATAGAATGAGGTTTGGATTTGAGAGCAGATATGGCTTGCAATCTATCTACACCAATGATGTGCGTGTGCGCAGCAATGAGGCGCTATTTACTATAGGATACAGATTTTTCTAGCCTTGCGTGACTTAGGGTTGTGCCAAGGCTTGGTCTATGATTTGGTGCATGCTCTGGCTGTTCCATTTGGCTATGCCTACTTTGCGCATAATCACTTTGCCATCTTTGCCTATGAGGTATGTAGTAGGCAGGCTTTGTGCGCTGAGGTCGGAATGGGGTTGCAGGGCTCTGTAATAGGGTAAGCCGTAGGTTCTTTTGTCTTCAAATTGCTGTATGGCGGTCCAGTCTTCTTGTGATATGAAGTAGAAATCTACCCTGTCACCATACTGTGCATATAGTTTCTGAAAATCTGGCATTTCTGCAATGCATGGCGGACACCAGGTTGCCCAAAAATTGATGAGTGTGACTTTGTTGACAGATTGACTCAAGTTGACCGGCTGCTGCTGAACATTTTCTATAGTCCAATGCATATCTACAGACCTGCCGCTGCTGCTGCCGGCGGATTGTGATGGTGGCATGGCTATGAGCCGCTGTATCTGCACTTGGATGGGTTTTCTGGTTTGCGGTATGAGAAAAAGTAGGAGAAATAAGCCGAGAAGTATGGTAGATCCATGTTTTTTAAGGAATTTCATATGCGTCAGATTCTGTTTTGGTAATTGTGCTTGAGTAGGGCATTTTGCTCTTCCATGAGTACTTTGAGATCTGATAGGAGTTGCACATTGGCGGGGGTTTCCACAGCTTTGTCTTTGGTGTCTTCAGACTTTTTGCGCAGTTGATTCATTACCTTTACTACTAAAAATACTACTAAGGCTACGAGCAGAAAATCTACAAATACGCTGAGAAAATCTCCATACTCTATGGCTACTTGCTCTTGCAAGACTTCTCCTTCAGCACCCAAGATTTCCGGGCGGAGTAGCCATTGCTTGTTCTCTAAGTTGACGCCATCTGTGAGCAAATTGAGGGGTGGCATCATGATTTTGTTGACCAAAGATTGTAAGGCATTGTTGAACGCTGCACCGATGATGATGCCAATCGCCATATCTACCATGTTGCCTTTTACAGCAAAGTTTCTAAACTCTGAGAAAAACTTTTTCATACGCTCTATTTTGTAACCTGCAAAGGTATGAAGCAAAAAAGAAACCTCTGAGCTTTTACAGTCCAGAGGTGAAATGGGTGCGTGCTATTAAGCGGAATTAATGTGTGGTGATTTCAATGACGCTTTTATACTTTTTTCTATACTTGGCAGGGATGTGCTTGTCTTTGAGCACATTCACAGAAGCGATATCTGATGAGGAAAGCTTGAGCATTTGCTCTTGCGGAATGGGCTTGCCGTTGAGCAATATGAGTGTCTCATTCATTTCCGATTTTTTCTGCTTTTTGCCATTAGTAGATTTTTCTGAATCGGGATAGAAGCGCACAGTAGCTGTGTATTCTTGGTCTGGGCTTGTGCGCTGATTGGAATTGAGAATGATGGTTTTTTGTTCTTTGCTTGTTCTATTTTGGTTTGGAGTACGCTGTCTGAGGATGAGACTGTCTTTGCTGATCTTGAACTTTAAGGAATCACCGATTTTCCATAACTCTAGGGTATTGTTGGAGTTTTCTTGCCAATTTATAGAAAGGTTTTCGAGTAATTTCAAGGCTTTCTGCAATTCTTTTTCAGATAGATGCCATTTTTCTATGCTAGCGGAGTCTGATTGAAATTTGAAAGCAAGTTGTTTCAGAGCGTTTACTACCTGCTCTGAGTTTTCGATTGGGGTGAATGAATATTGAGAAGTGATATGCTCTTTCACCTTTTGACTCTGTTGTGCTATGGACTTGAGTTGTTTTTGCACCTCAGCCTGCTGCAATTGAGCATCAGACATTTGAGCGAGCGTTTCTGCCAATTGTTTCTGCGCTTCAATGGATTTTTTTTCGGCTTCTATTTGTGAGGAATTGGCTTGCAGAGAGAGCTGCTGTGCTTGGTTTGCAGCAATATGAGCCTCCAAAGCTTTTTGTTTGGCTTCTAATTGCGCTTTTTGCACGGCAAGCGCACGTCTTATACTATCATTTACCGGTGGCTGCTCAAAATCGGGTTGTTGCGCGTACTGCTGCCAATCCCTCAATTGATTGTTGAGATTTTCTACTTTGTTGTTTTCTGCACGTACTACAAATGAGAATGAAAGTGCGGCTACAACCGGCAGCACCCACAATCTGCGTGCATAGCTGAATGCGGTGGAGTGTTTTTTATTTATCATTTTTATTCTTTTTTTAATGTTACTAGATAGGAAAGGTGATGCAGCTTGGAAGTTTTGCGATCCAAAATGCGCATAAAGCAGCATTTCAGAAAGTGATTTGGCATCGCTTTTTTCCAGTGAAGCAGCATCGGCTTGGAATTCGTGTATGAGGTTGAGCTCTTTTTTGAATAGCAACAAAACCGGGTTGAACCAATAAACTGCACAAATTATTTGAGAAATAATACGGTCTATAGAGTGTTTTTTCTGAATGTGAGCCAGTTCATGGCGTAGGATTTTGCTACCGGTAGGCGTGCGCCAGTCTAAGGCTTGATTCCAAAATAAGTTTTTGAAAAAAGTGAAAGGAGCAGAAGTAAGATTTGTCTGCACCAAGTCAAAACCTTCCAGTTTAAAAATGGGTGAGTTACGCTTGAGCTGATATAGCTGAAATATGCCATACCCAAAGCGAATCAGCAGCAATGCGCCAATCAAAAATATGCCGTACAGTAACCAATCACTTGCCGCCAAGGATGAGGAATTTGAAACCGGCGTGACAGCGGTATAATCTTGGTGCATCAATCGCAAAAATTGCAGCAACACTTCATTGTCCGGTTGTATGGTAAACCAATGAATTTGCACCCATGGTAAGGCTACGCTCAATGGCATGGCCAGCAATAGATAAAACCTGTTGTACTGATGAAACTCAGTATTTCTCAGAAGCAGGAAGTAATACAACCACAAAATCAAAGCGGCAGCAATACTTTTACCCATAAATAAAAAAATCGCTTCCATGATCACTAAGATTTTAGTTGTTTTAGCAAAAACTCAAGATCTTCTACACTCAACTCATCATTATCTACCAAAAAAGAAACAGCATCTTTGTAGCTACCGGCAAAATAGTCGCTCACTAAATTTTGCAAGCTGCCTTTGGAGTAATCCTCTTTGCTGATTTTGGCGTAATATTGATGTTGTCTTCCGTACACCTTGTAGTCGGCAAAATCTTTCTCAACCAATATTTTCAATAGCGTGGCCACCGTATTTGAATGCGGCTTCGGCTCTGGCATACACTCTACAATCTCCTTGAGAAATCCTTGCTTGATTTCCCACAAAATCTGCATGATTTGCTCCTCAGCTTTGGTCAATGTTTTCATATCTTCCATTTCATAAGACAAATGTATAACTAAAAATTTAATCCACAAACTAAAAATTTAGTTATAGTAAATTTTGACTCATTGAATTTTGGTTTATAATTGTCAGCACAAGTCCATAGAGCCTTGTCTGCACTTGGGTAATAGCATATAAGCCGTATATTTATAGCCTGATGAAAGTTATAGTACTCACAGGCGGACCCTGCGCCGGCAAGACCACAGCACTCTCACGCATTGTAGGCAAGTTTACCACCTTTGGTTACCAGGTATATACCGTGCCTGAAATGGCAGGCATCATGCACCAGTTGGGCTTTGGATTTGCCACCAATAGCCGAGAAGAGTATGTGTACATGCATCTGAAAATGCTGCAATTACTGCTAGAAATAGAAAATAAAACCAGAGAATTAGCAGCCAAGATGGCTACAAAACCACTCATCATACAAGATCGTGGCGCGATGGATATCGCCGCATATGTAGAGCCACATGAGTGGGAGTGGATCTTGCAGCAAGCCGGCATCACAGAGGTAGATTTACGCTATGGCAGATATGACGCAGTACTCCACATGGTCACCACGGCAAATGGAGCAGAAAAATATTATTCCTTGGCCAATAACGTTACCCGTACAGAAAACTTGCAACAAGCCAGAGAGGTAGATAGGCGAATCCAAGAAGTATGGACAGGCCATCCACACCTCAGAATCTTCAACAACAGTGGAGATTTTGATGATAAAATCAATAGAATTTTACAAGAAATATCAGACCTGCACGGCGATCCTGAACCTATAGAATCTGAGCGAAAGTTCAAAGTGCGTGTTACAGGACAACTACCACATCACTACACCAGCAGCATAGAGCAAACCTACTTGCTCAGCAATGAAAATGAAGAGCTACGCGTGCGTAGAAGAGGCCAAAACGGCAAGTTTATCTGCTTTCATACGCAGAAAAAAGACTTGGCACCCGGTCAGCGACTAGAAGTAGAAACCAAAATTTCGCCAAAAGAATACTCACTACATTTAGAAAACCGAGACAAGGATTATCGTGTGATACGCAAAGAGCGTAAATGCTTTGTGTGGGATGACCATTACTTTGAGCTAGACCACTATTTGGAACCTCAATTAGACTTTCAGATACTCGAAATTGAGGGGCTCAATCTGCAAGAAAAGTTAACATTTCCACCATTTCTGGAGCTTGTAGAAGAAGTGACAGACAACAAAGCATATAGCAACAAAACCCTAGCTCGCTTATCCGCTGCAGAAAGCAACTCACACACAGCATCACAAACATCCTAGAAATCACATTTTCAAACCTGCAAAAAACATTTAATTTTCTCAATAACTTCACCAAACATGCACAACAATTTCAAAATATATTTCTCAACACCAAGTTTTTACAACAAACTCATATTCAGCCTGTGTATCTGCTTTTTGAGCCATAACCTCATGGCACAGCAACGTCAAGTACCCACAGACACTGCCATTATCACCCAACATCAGATACAGATACTGGGCAAAAACGTGAAATACGAAGCCCACACCGGTTTCATACCCTTGTGGAATAGCAAAGATGAAATCATTGCCACCATCAACTACACCTATTATCGACGCACAGATGTCAAAGATGTAAACACAAGACCTATTATGTTCTCCTTCAATGGTGGGCCAGGCTCTGCAGCCGTGTGGATGCAAGTGGCCTACACCGGTCCCAAATTGCTCAATATAGATGATGAGGGCTATCCCGTGCAACCCTATGGCATCAGAGACAATCCATACTCAGTGCTAGACGTGGCAGATTTGGTATTCGTCAATCCTGTAAACACCGGATACTCACGCATGGTGCGCAACAAAGAAGGGGAGTTGCCGGACAGAGAGCAATTCTTCGGTGTCAATGAAGATGCACGCTATTTGGCAGAGTGGATGAGCACATTCATCAGCAGAAACAACCGCTGGGAATCCCCAAAATATCTCATAGGCGAGAGCTATGGTGGCACACGCGTCATGGCATTGGCGCATGAGCTACAAGAGCGCAATTGGATGTATCTCAATGGCGTCATCATGGTGTCGCCTGCAGACTACAAAGTGCTCAGAGTAGGCGGCCCGGTTTCGGACGCGCTCAATTTGCCCTACTACACCGCCACCGCGTGGTATCACCATAGGCTGCCGGCAGAATTGCAAAATAGAGACCTTACAGAAATCCTACCTCTCGCAGAAGAATTTGCAGTAAACCAGCTCATGCCGGCGCTTGCAAGGGGCGGATTCTTACAAGATACGCAAAGAGCACAGATAGCCGAGCGCATAGCACATTTCACAGGCTTGCGCGCAGACAGAGTACAGCAAGTAAACCTCGTAGTCACGCCATCCTATTTCTGGAAAGAATTATTGCGTGACACAAGCGGGCAAACAGTAGGTCGCCTAGACTCGCGCTATCTTGGCATAGACCGCATGGATGCCGGCATGTCCCCGGACTACAATGCAGAGCTCAGCTCATGGCTGCATTCCTTCACACCCGCTATCAACTATTATATGCGCAATGACCTCAAATTTGTCACAGACGCCAAGTACAACATGTTTGGCGACGTACACCCTTGGAATTTTGACGGCGACAACGTGCGCCACAACCTGCGCACAGCCATGGCCAAAAACCCATACCTCAAAATCCTCATCCAGAGCGGCTACTATGACGGAGCCACCACCTACTTCCAAGGCAAGTACACCATGTGGCAAATAGATCCCAGTGGCAAACTCAGTGACCGTATCAGCTTCAGAGGCTATAGAAGTGGGCACATGATGTATTTGCGCAAAGAAGACCTCAAACTGGCCACAGATGACATCAGAAGCTTCCTGCAAGAATCATCTTATACCAACAAGTCTGCAAAGTATTGATTATCAATTAGTTTTCAGCAGGTTTAGACAGCAAGCAAAAATCTTAATAGAAGCTAATTTTTTTTTATTTGGGCGGCACCCTTTTGGCGCAAAGTCATTTGGTTTAAAAACCTCGTGAAAGTAAGTTTCGCCAAAAGGGTCGGTGTACGGCTATTACTCCGCAGCAGCCAAGTGGCCTTCAGTCCTCGCAGACGGGTTTTCTTTATTCTCTCAACCCCGCTGCTCGGCTTCAGGCATCACTTGTCTGCTTTGCGGGGTAGCCGCCTCCCACCTGCCGCAGGCCGGGCTTTAGGCCAACTCATTGTGCACCGGAAATATATAAAGTCCAAACTGAGATATATTGATAAACATCCATAGAAAGTATGGTTTAAAATTATAGTAATCAGCAAGCGGAAAACAGTTTCTAGACTTTCTTTATTTTAGCCTAAATCTCAAAAAAATCAGTCCATGGTCAATAAGAATGAAGAGAACAGCCTGAGGCGTGAAATCAAAACGCCTGGCGCCATTTTTATGGGTTTAGGTTCCATCATTGGTACTGGCATATTTGTGAGTATAGCCATTGCTCACTCTTTTCTTAGGCATTGTAATATACAATTATGTAAACAAGTTAATAAATATACTGTTTATTTCTTCCAATATTTTATAATTTGGATTATTTGACAATTCTGCTTGCCTATATTTGAAATACAACTTCAAAATATTCTCTTCGTCCTCTTTGTTGATTTTATCAAGGTCAACCATTAAGGCTTTGTTAATGTCGTTGGGTTCGAATTTGTGTAAGCCGTTTCCGTATTCTCTACGATTGTCGTTAAAAATCTCCTTGGAAATATCGGTAAGTAAATATGCAAAAAGCAAGTCAACTTTCGGCGCGGAAAACATATTTAAATATATGCAATGAAACGTTGTAAGGTTGCTGATTTTGGCTTCGTTACGAATAAACCTCAAGCCGTTACGATTAAAAACCGAAACCCAAATTGGTGATGGTGGTCTTTTTTCTAACGCATACCAAGGATTTCTACTTGCAGTCAAATACTTTTTATTAATTTCTTCAAACTCACCTTTCAAAATGTATTCAGATAATGCTTCGTTCTTTTCGGTTGCATTAAACAAGAATATGTTTTTATCCTGTTGTCTTAGTTCTTCAAAGTCTTCTTCTGTAAAAAATGGACTTTTTGCATCAATAGCTTTTGTAATGCAGGGCAATAAAAACTTCTCACTAATATTATGTTGTTTTGCTTTGGATAGATTGAACGTAAAATAATCATTTGCACCGGTGGCAATACCTCTCACCACTTTCCCATAATTTGAAAAAGGAACGAGGTTTTTAAAACGTGTTGCGTTTTGTTCTTGATAATATGCCCGCCATTTTACTTCGGGATTGAGTTCTGAAAAAGAAATATTGTTTTCCGTTTTATCTTTCGGATAAGCTTGAATTTTGGTTTGTAATGATTCTAACTCGTGAAGCGATTTTATGCTAATAAATTCAACTTCTGATTTTTCTTTGTCATTTGCGAAAAGTAGAATAGAAGCAGTTGTTAAGGCGTCATCAAAAACATTTTCTTCAAAATCAAAAACTACTACATAGCGTAGAAGTTTATTTTTAATCAAATACGATTTAACTAATTTGCCATAATCAGAATTTAAAAATTCCGACGGAACTATATAAGCTGAGCGTCCACCTTTATTTAATTGATAGGCTGATTTCAGTAAAAATAGGGTGTAAAGATTTGTAAAACCATTTAACTTTAATCCTAAATTATCGTCAATTTCTTTTAAAACAGTTTTGTTGTCATAGTCGTGAAATTTAAAATAGGGTGGATTGCAGATGATTCCGTCATAACGATTTCCCCAATCATTAAACATATAGTCTTTGAAAATAATTTCAGTATTGTTGTCGCTGGAAAAAATGGATTCTGCTTCTTGTAAAATAATTTCATCAACTTCAAAACCTTTAATACTGCAAGTCTGATTTGTTTTTCTTATTGTTCTTGCAAAAATCCCTAAACCAAATGCAGGGTCTAAAACAGTTTTGAGTTGCTTATTTCCCAAAATCCATTTTGACATAAATTCAGCAACAACCAAAGGCGTAAAAAATTGGGCAAATTTTTTACGATGCTCCAACGATACCGTTTGAGCATATTCCTTTTCAGGATGTGTGATATTTGTACTGGTTACAAGCATCTAAAAATCTTTTTCTTCTATCCCCAAAATTGTACGCAAATTCTCAACATCTAAATAGGCTGTTCCTCCTTTGAATGTAACATAGAAAAGCAATCGTCCTCTACCCATTTCTTTTCGAATACTTTCGTGTTGCGGTTCATCCACTTTGTACGCAATCTGAATTCCACTTTTAGAGTTAATCTTAATTGTGGTTTTGTTCTGGTTCTTTGTGTCTGCTTCTACTGAAAATACTACGCTTTCCTTATCGGGGTCGGAAATAATCTCTAAAATATGTTCAAAAGAAATTCCAAATACTTTATCAAAAAACACTTGGAAATAAAAGTGTGGAACATTGAATGTTTCGATCCATTTATAAACTACTTTTATATCTTCCACTTTGGGTGTAATGGATAGAAAATCTCTTTTCTGTATTTCTTTAATTGCGCGCTTTAGCTCTTTGAAATGCGTATTAAGTTGAACTAACCTTTCAGACGAACTCCATCCGGGAACTTTGAAATCGGTAACACTTAATGTTTCAGCGTTAATTGCTTGTAAAACTGGAATGTATTTGCTTCTATTAGGATGTGCTAACAAATCTGCATAGTCTTCAAGAATCTTGTCTCTTTTTTCCAATGCGATTTCTGTAAATCTTTGTGTGCGAACTTGCATAGCTGCTTCGTAACGGTCGATTAAAAATGCACTTGACCTGACTTCAATTCCTGCAACGGCTCTCTTTACATAATCAGTAATTTCATTATGAGCCACTTGACTTATGTCGATGCCAAAATTACCATCATAGTCAACTTTTTTGAAAATTAAAATATCAAGACGTTTGCCAATCGTATCTAACTCTTCCTGAAACTGCTTGTAAAACTCGTCAAACCCTTCTTCACCTGCAATAATGTCATCAGATTTACTGTATTTAACAGCGATATAATTTTCCGATATTTCATTAATAGCTTGAATTATAAGCCGTTCTGCCCAATCACCTTGTTCCTTATTAGTAATAAAGTTTGATGTTGCTTGTGTAGGTGTCCTCGCCAAATCTCGTGGTAATGAAAAATCGACGAGGTTTGTGGGTACGCTTTTCGTTAGTTCTCTTATGTGTTCGTAGTAACTCATCTCCTGTCTTTTAAATATTTTATCTTCATTTCCGCAACTTTTAATATGTCGAGATCGGCTTCTTCTTCCAAAATTTTGTAAGCAATTTGGTCGCTGATAAATTCCTTGATTAAATCCTTTTCGTTCAATTTGAAAAACTGCGCTATCAATTTGATTTGTTCTTTAGTTGGCTGTCTTTTATTGCGTTCAATTTTTCCAAGTAATGAAGTGTCAATGCCAATTTGTCCTGCCACTTCACGAAGTGAAAGCGTTGCTTCTTCACGAAGTAAGCGAATTTGTTCTCCAAATGTTGCAATTGTTCTACTCATTTGTCAAGGACAATGTTTGTCCAAAGATAATAATGTTTTTTGAATTAAGGACAAAATGTGTCCTTAAAATGTGGATTAAGTTAGATAGTCTTGTTTTTTTGCCGATTTATATCCTGATGCGATCGTTTGTCTGGGGGTTGCCCATAACGACCGCCGGATTTATTTCGTTTCCTTTGGGAATTTTTACCGAAGGTATAAAAATTCACGTAGGAAATGGAATAAATCCGTAGATGTGTGCCGTTAGGCGCACAGCTACGGATGTAATCCGGCGGTCGATGCGGCGCCTTATGGCGCAGCATCGGAAAAAGTATTGGCGAAGGACGGGATGCTTTGCTGACAATTTCAAAGGAAAACCGCACCTGAGCAAAATGCTTTTTCAGATTTCTAAATTACGGAAAAAAGAAATATGAAAAGCATTTTTGCGGATATTGCTAACTCAATTCTCAAAGACAATATTCACCCCGTTTTTTGTCAATACACTGTTAGCCGCTGTGTTTCTATTTCACCACAACTTATTCCAGTACTTTTGAGCATATTAATAAGTTTTTGATTAAAACTATTTGATTTTCTTAGTTCTTTTCCTATTATAATAACTTCATTTTTAATACTTGCAACCGTTCTTCTTCTGGAATCCTAAAATTAATTTGCCGCAATAAGACAAAAAGACAAAAAAAGCACGACCAAGTCGTGCTTTAATACTTCTCTTTTATATTAGATACTAAAGAGACTCTAAAACTTCACAATAAGACATTGTTTCAGTATTTTTAGGTATTTGCATATTTTGCTTTTGCACTCTATCCAGTAAATTATTTTTTAATGAAAATGAAAAAGGTTTTTCGACTCTTTGCAAAATATTCTTATGCTTAAAATAAATAAAACTATTTTGCTTGCAATCACATATTTTTTCATCATCACTACACAAAATATAATAATTGTCTCTTTCTTTTAATATCCTAAATATTCTGTATTTTTTCTTAAAATTTGTAACTAAATAAAAATTATCACCGTGTTTAAATTTTTGTGGATTTCCCTCATCAATATCTAAATTTTTATTTTTCAAAATTTCATTTACTGAATGTTTCTTATAAGATGAAAGAAAAAAATCCAATTTGTGACTAAGCACAAACAGACTAGGATTTACTTCAAAAGCCCATTTTCCAGATGAAATAGAATTCCAATCTTCTGTAGTCTGTGAATGTAAGGAACTGTTACAAACTATAAACAACAAGATGCAACTAAATATTTTCATAAGATTAATTTATTCTGCAAACAAATCCCATGCTTTTGCAAATCCAGCACTAGCAGCACTTCCACCAACAATTCCACCTGCTATACCCCCTATAACTGTAGCAGAACCTGCGACAGCACCAGCGGCAGCTCCTATTGCATCCGCAACCCCAATAAATAATTTTTTCCAAAATCCTTTTCTCATTAGTGATTCTCCTCCTTGAACTCTGTCATTCCAATATGCTAAAGAATACCGAGCCACTGACGAAGTAACTAACGTATTTGCGACATTTTCAACTCTATTCTCCGCTATAGCCTTTTCTTCAAACTTTTTTATACTATCAATAATATCACAGACGTTATTACCATCATAATTCATCATAAAATCAAACAACTCCAAATTTAAAGATTTCTCAATATCATTTATCTTTAAATTTTTTATGAAGTTTTGCATTGCTTCGTATGATTCAAAATCGATGATGGGCGTTGCAAAGGCTTTTGATGAGAAACCTGAAACTAATTCTTTTCCGTACTCTTTTGAAATAATTTCATCTGATAATTGAAATACTTCATCTAAATTCATTTCAGCATTTCCATTATTCTCTATTTCTGATAGTAATTCATTGTGTCTTTTTCCGGCCTCATCATACAGATTAGCAATATTAAAGACCTCACAATCTAATTTAAAAAATTCATTTTTCATAATAAAGCATTTATTGATTAATATGTTAAACATAATACAATAATAATACCAATTTGATAATCAAAATTTACTTATTGAGTAATTTTTTACAATTGTGATTTTTTTGGCAAATGTTGACAGCATTTTTGACAACATAGCGGCTAACGGAAAAAGTATTTGCGAAGGACGGGCAAAATTGGACGAAAAGTTCAATTTCGACCAACCGGAGCAGATGCTTTTTCAGATTGTCTAAATTAAAGAAAAAAACAATATGAAAAGCAGCTGCGGCTAAAGGAATCGAGTGGTGGTTTTATATATTCAACCCCGACTTTTGCAAATACACTGTTATATGCAGGCGTTTTTAGAAGTTCCCTCCTAGTGCCTTATAATATTCAACAGTTCTTTTTATTCCTAATAATTGTTCTTTTGTAATATTTTTAACATCATAGTATTGTCTTCCTATAAACTTCATTTTGGCACTTTTTGCATTTGCTAATGCATTTATTAGTTCTTTGTCACTGGTTGCAGAGATGTTTTCGTCAAACCATTCCCAAATATAACCACCATTTCCAGAATCATTTTCAGTGTTTAAGGGAATGTATTCGTAAGCTTTTCCGTCAATTGAAAATTGAATTTTTTGGAAAAATAACCAATCATCAGAATAATATTGAACTCTAAATCTGAAATTACTTGGGATATTGTTTTCCTTTTGAAAGTAACAATATATTCCATTTTGGTTTGTGTATGAAGGTGAGGATTTTGGTCTTATCCAAGAGGTTCCATCAGGTGAAAATTCGTCTTTTTTTTCTCTAAAAAACCCCTGCAGTTCTTTGATTTTTGAAGAATCAATTTTGCTTTTATTTGCAGTTACTGTTGGTCTCTGGATTGAATTATTCAGTGAAAAAATTCTTTGTGCTATTTCATTTTCTCTTTTTTCTTTATTGTTGAATGTTATATAAGAAATATCATTTCCTTTGTCATCATACACACTAAAACTTAATGGTGTGGAAGAAGAAGTTCCCAACGATTTTTTCATATCCATTTCAACTTTTTGAGAAATCGCAAATTTTTTAAAAGCTTCTAAATATGCAACTGTATCGTTTTCTGCTTTAAATTCTTCTTCTTTTTCATCACGTTCAGTGCCTCCAAAAATTCCTTGTTTTTCAATTTTTTCAACGTATTTGTAACTTTTTTTGCAGGAAACTAAAGTCACGATCATTAATGAAAGAAATAGTAGTTTTTTATTCATAATATAGATTTGTTTATTCAGACGGGGTTAGATACGCTTGCATATAACGGAAAAAGTATTGGCGAAGGATGGGCTACCTTGCAGACAATTTCAAAGGAAAACCGGACTTGAGCAAAAAATTTTTCCTTTTGCTAATATACGAAAAAAAGTAAAAGGAAAAATTTTTTGCGGATACTGCTAAAATAGTTCTCAAAGACAGTATTCACCCCGTCTTTTGCCAATACACTGTTGTCTGCAGTTACAATAAAAAACCTCTTCTATAACAGTAGAAAAGGGTTGTAAGTTTACTTTTTGAAAAATTTAAAAATTAAGGGAACAAATATAACAGCTGAAGCACCTATTAGTCCATAAATTAGAAATTCATAGTTTTTTGTATTATTAATTTCCTTTCTATAAATGAGATAATATACCATTGAAAAAACCACATATACAATTAGAAAAATAATAATATTGCTATATTTTTTCATATTATTACTACATTAATTGATATAAAAGAGCGGTTCCGGAACCCCAGGCTGCACCCCATCCAATTGCACCTAAAATTGTTCCCCAACTTAATGGTCCCCAAGCAGCCAAATACCAAGTTCTAATAAGCACTCCTACAGCTCCAGCTCCATCAGCATATCCAATTTGCCCCCAATTTACTTGCCTTCTTGCAGTGGCGTTAGGGAACTGTTCTATAACAATATCTCCATTTCCGTCTCCGCCTTCAGAAGTAGGAAGCCAAAATTTTAATGACGCTCGTGAAGTTTCTACTAACGTCAATAATATTTCTTTGTCCCTACCAACTTCCTTTTCAATATCTGAGAGTTTTTCATCAAGTCTCAAAGAAACTTCACGGTAAGAAGTTACATTAGAAACAATCTCGCTAATCTCCTTATAAAGTGAAACACTTGTTTGAGAACTCAGATTTTCAATAATTATCTGATTTTGCTTCTCTATATCATTTTCAAAATAGGAGAAGATATCATTTGTTATTTCTTCGGATAACTCTTTTGGAGCAAAATTCAAGAATTCTCGTTTTAAACTTTCAATATCTTTGGGATAATTATTTACAATATTTGAAAGATAAGAATTGTGAAATTCTCCAATCTTAATTGCATCTTGCAATGAAATTACTTTTTCATTTTCCATTTTATTAATATTTAGAGACTTTTGAATAATTGATTTGAGAAAAAGAAATCGTCATTTGAACTAATTT
>JAUNRT010000007.1 GCA_030535475.1 Weeksellaceae bacterium
CTACATCTTATTGCATTTTGCTGTATTTTGATTAGGAAACATTAAACAAGTTCTAAGATTAAGCGGCTTTGGTGTTCACATCAACTCATAAAAAGTTTTTCTAATCTAGCGCTTTTTTTCAAAATTCATAATCAAGAAACAACAAAAAATCCGACTGTTCTATGTCGGATTTTTTTGTTTTTTACTTATCTCCATTTATCAGCGGGTCAAGCCACTCATAGAGTATGTCGTTGAAATGCTCTGGGTGTTCCATCATGGGAGCATGACCACATTTGTCTATCCAGACCAACTTAGAGTTGGGTAACTCGGTGTCAAATTCTACTGCAACTTCCGGTGGGGTTACATTGTCTTGTTTTCCCCAAATCAATAACACAGGAATTTTGATCTTCGGCAAATCCTTTTTCATATTGTGCTTTATAGCACTTCGAGCTACATACAAGGTTTTTATAACCTTGGATGAGTTGTTTACCGTTTCATACACTTCATCCACAATTTCCTTAGTAGCCACTTGAGGGTCGTAGAATACTTCTTGAGCCTTTTGTTCTACATATTCATAGCTACCTCTTTTGGGAAAAGTTTCTCCAAAAGATTTTTCATACAATCCAGAACTGCCGGTGAGCACCAGTGAATGTACAAGTTCTTGATATTCTACAGCGACCACCAATCCCACGTGCCCACCAAGAGAATTCCCAATGAGTGTTGCAGGTTGGCCAACGATTTCTTTCAGAAATTTCGCTACAAATTTGGCTATGGTAGAGACGTTTGTGCTCAGTACGGGTAAGGTGTAGATTGGTAGCTCTGGAGCATAAACCTTGTATCCGCGCGCGGCAAAAAAACGGGTGAGTGCGTCAAAATTACTCAGTCCTCCCATCAATCCGTGAAGCAATACTATCGGGTGACCTTCACCCTCTTCTATGTAGTTGTATTTCTTCTGTTTCTTGATATTGAAAATCATGCGTTTTGCCAGTTCAGAGATACAAATGTAAACATATTTTTAAACAATTATGCATGAATTAAAATTTTTGCTGTTTTGGTACGCGTTATAAAAGTTTTCAACATTTATGGTAAAAAGTGGTAAATAGTGGTGAAATATGCAAACATTTGTTTATTTTTGAAAAAAAATTGATGCTAAACCTCGTTGGATCATATGAATGCAAGCTTGATGACAAGGGTAGATTGCCTTTGCCAATGGCGCTGCGCAAGCAGATTGCAGCATTTGCCGATGAGGGTTTTGTTTTGAAACGCTCGGTTTTCCAACCATGCTTAGAGCTCTATCCCATGAGTCGCTGGAACAAGCTTATGGAGAAAATCAACAAACTCAATCCTTTTCAAGCGAGAAGAAATGAGTTTGTAAGACGTTTCAATGCAGGGGTGAAGCTTGTTGATGTAGATGGCAACGGGCGTATTCAAATTTCCAAAGATTTGCTAGCCTTCGCCGGCATGGAAAAAGAGGTGGTGGTATATGGTGCTTTGGACATTATAGAAATTTGGGACAAGGATAAATATGAGGCTTCTGTAAACAATCAAGACATTGATTTTGCAGCGTTTACAGAAGAAGTAATGGGTAATATGGACTTCAATGACTTATCATAGACCTGTTTTATTGGAGAATAGTGTTGATGGGCTGATTACAGACCCGTCAGGTGTATATGTTGATTGCACTTTCGGCGGTGGTGGTCATTCCCGAGAAATATTGGAAAGATTGTCGTCAGAAGGTAAGTTGTATGCCTTTGATCAAGATGCAGATGCTGTTGCTAACAATTTACAGGATTCCAGATTTCAGCTCATTCAGCAAAACTTCAGATACTTGAAAAACTACTTACGTTTTTATGGGGTTTCTCAAGTGGATGGCGTTCTAGCAGACCTTGGTGTGTCTTCTCATCAATTTGATACAGCGGAGAGAGGTTTTTCTACACGTTTTGAGGGTGATCTAGACATGCGCATGAATCAAAACCAAAAACGTACTGCTGCTACACTACTTAATGAATTGAGCGAGCATGATTTAGCCGTGATTTTTAGAAATTACGGGGAGCTAACTGCAGCTAAGAAATGGGTCAGAATGGTGGTTGAGCAACGAGCAAAAAAACCATTTGATACTATTAGCTCATTGAAATCTCTTATAGAGCCACATATTTCGCCTAACAAACGAAATAAATTTTTTGCGCAGCTTTTTCAAGCCTTGCGTATTGAGGTGAATGAAGAAATGCACGCATTAGAAGAGTTACTGCTGCAAACAAAAGATATTATAAAACCCGGTGGGCGTCTGGTGGTGATTTCTTATCACTCACTAGAAGATCGTATGGTCAAAAGATATATGAAAACCGGGCTTTTCGCTGGAGAGCCTGAGCGTGATTTGTATGGTAATTATTACACTCCTTTTGAAGTGCTGCAAAACAAAGTTATCATACCAGAAGATGAAGAAATAGAGTCTAACCCGCGTGCAAGAAGTGCAAAAATGCGAATTGCAACGCGTAAAAATGATACGAATAATATATAATGAGTAGAAAAAAGCCAAAACCGCTATCAATTCAGGATATTCTCAAGGGAAGATTTCTTGTCGAGGGGAACACCTTCGGCAATTGGCGTTTTGTGTTTTTTCTAGCCGTTTTGGCTTTCATTTCTATTAGTTCAGCGCATTGGGCTGACAAGAAAGTTGTAGAGATTCGGAAAATGCAACGTGAAGTGAGTAATCTCAAATCTAAACACTCTGAGCTACACCGTGATATTATGCAGATGCGAATGGAATCCTATGTGAGCGAAAAAGTTTTGCAAGACAGTATCAAAAAATCTGATGTTCAGCCATTTAAACTTGTGTATTACAAATGATTAGAGATCGCAAGGAAATATTACTCAAAGGTTATGTGATAGCAGCGTTGCTTATCATTATGGGTGTTGGCGTATTATATAATTTGCTTAACCTGCAATTTAATCAAGAAGAGCGCGAAAAATTTGAAGAGTTTGCACAGCGCACAAACTTCCGTGAAGCTGAAATACCTGCTCAGCGTGGTAATCTATATGCGGCAGACGGCAGTTTGCTAGCAACTTCAGTACGTAAATATGATATAGCCATAGACGGCATGTCTATGCGTCAGGAGCTGATAGATCGTGATTTAAATGCTTTGTGTGATTCTTTGCAAGCTATGTTTGGCAAGCCTTCAAAGGAATATGCAAAGACAATCTTATTTGCCAAGGCAAATGATAAGCAATACCAACGCATAGAGAAAGGTTTGAACTATACAGATCTTGAGAGAATAAAGAATTTTCCTATTTTCAAAGAAGGGCAAATCAAAGGCGGCCTTATTGTAGAGGATAGGTTGGTACGTGAACGTAGTGTCAAAGATATTGGTGCAAGAACTTTAGGTTACGTAAAAGATTCATTACGTGTAGGATTAGAAGGTGCATACAATAGCTTGCTTGCAGGTATTAATGGTAAGCGATTTGAGCAAAGAATGGGCGGTGGCAACTGGCGACCAATCAATATAAATGCTGAAGTAGAGGCTGAAGAAGGCTATGATGTTGTTACCACCATTGATATTGGGCTGCAGAATGTAGCTTACAACTCATTGTATAAGCAATTAGAAGAGTTTAAAGCGCAGCATGGGACCGTCGTAGTGATGGAGGTTGCTACCGGTGAGGTTAAAGCTATAGCCAATTTGCTACGTATGGAGGATGGTAGCTATGCAGATGTGCAGAACTTTGCGGTTGGCGAGGCCGCTGAACCTGGTTCTACAATCAAAACCATGTCTTTACTAGCTGCTTTGGATGATGGTGTGGTAGATACAGCTACAATGGTGTCAACAGGTGGTGGTAGATTCAGATTGCACAATAGAAATATTTCTGATACTAGAGGATATGGAAATATCAATGTGCGCCAAGTGCTTGAAAAATCCTCAAACATTGGTACAGCAAAAATTGTTGACCAATATTATATACGTACACCAGAGAAATTCATGAACAAATTGGCGAAAACCTGGAAATTGGGTGAGCCGCTTGAAGTAGATATTCCTGGAGAAGCCCAGCCTTTTCTACCCAATCCTGACCTTAAATCTTGGAGTAAACAATCTTTAAGTTCTGTTTCCTTTGGGTATGAAAGTAAACTTACCCCATTGCAAATTCTTACATTCTATAATGGCATCGCCAATGATGGTGTGATGTTGAAGCCATTGTTTGTGAAAGAAATACGTAGGAGAGGAGAGGTTGTAAAAGCTTTTGAGCCGGAAGTGCGTGTAAAGAAAATGGCTGCTGATAGCACAATTAAGAAAATGCAAAACATGCTGGCGAGCGTGGTGCTACGTGGAACTGGGCGAGCATTTTACAATGAAAAATATTTGGCAGCCGGTAAAACAGGGACTGCGAGAGTCGAGTATTGGGTAAAAGATCAACCAATGCAATATCGTGCATCTTTCGCTGGATATTTTCCTGCAGATGAACCAAAATATAGCTGCATAGTCGTTATTCATAAGCCATCGCCTAGAAAAGGTTACTACGGCGGTTCTGTAGCAGGGCCAGTGTTTCATGCTCTTATGGAGAAAGTTTATGTGAGTACACCCAAGATTTACCAAGATTCTTTACAAACACATCACGAAAGAAAGGCTCCATTAGTCCGCAAACTTGAGATGAAACCGGATGCAAAGGTGATTCCGGATTTGCGAGGTAAAAAAGCCTATGAAGCTATTGCTGCATTAGAAAATGCTGGATTGCATGTGAGCTATACAGGGAATGGAGTGGTAACAGAACAATCTGTATCACCAGGTACTGCGTTGCGTAGGAATTCAAAAATTCACTTAACCATGAGTCATTTATGAGATTGGCGGAAGTATTACACGGCGTTGAGGTAATGGAATGGGTCAATGATTCATTGGAAACTCAAATACAAAAATTAACACTCGACTCACGAGAAGTGAGTGAAGGAGATTGCTTTTTTGCGGTAAAAGGCTTTAATTCAGATGGTCATCTTTTTATAGAGAACGCTGTGAAACAAGGAGCTAAGGCAGTGGTTTGTGAGGCACTTCCTGCAAATATTTCACCTTCTTGTACATATGTGCGCGTGAAAAATTCTTCTGTTGCAATCGGAACGGCAGCATCCAACTTTTATGGACGTCCATCAGAACAGCTAAAGCTTGTGGGAATTACAGGAACAAATGGAAAAACCACAACCGCTACTTTGATGTATGAGCTTTCTAGAAAATTAGGGTATGCATCAGCTTTGATTTCAACAATTCGTATTAAGATCAATGATTCCGCTGTTGTCTCAACACACACAACACCACATATCGTTAAGATTAATGCCATTTTAGCTGAAGCTGTCGAAGCAGGTTGTGAATATGCTTTTATGGAAGTTAGCTCACATGGTATTGATCAGAAAAGAATCGAAGGTTTGCATTTTCATGTCGCAGGTTTTACCAATATCACTCATGATCACCTTGATTATCATCAAACCTTCCACAATTATATCAAAGCAAAAAAAGCGTTTTTTGATAATTTAGATAGTAATGCAGTTGCAATTACCAATTTAGATGATAAAAATGGGCTTGTAATGGTGCAGAATACAAAGGCAACCAAAATAGCTTACGCTTTAAAAACAGATGCTGATTACAAAGGGAAAATACTTGAAAATCAGTTTTCCGGCATGTTGTTAAATTTCAATGGCACGGAGTTCTACACCAGATTAGTTGGGCAGTTCAATGCTTATAATCTTTTGCTAGTTTATGCTGTTTCAGATGCACTGCATTGGGTGAAAGAAGAGGTGCTGAAAGCATTAAGTGAGCTTGGTACTGTAGACGGACGTTTTCAAAATTACACCACAACTTCCGGCGTACATATCATAGTGGATTACGCACATACACCGGATGCTTTAGAGAATGTACTAAACACACTTCAGCAAACGCGAACTAGAAACGAAACCTTATTTGTAGTTGTTGGCTGCGGTGGTGATAGAGACAAGACCAAAAGACCTGAAATGGCAAAAGTGGCTGTGAGTATGGGGGATAAGGCGATTTTCACTTCGGATAATCCTCGCTCAGAAGACCCGGAGGAGATATTAAAAGATATGATCGCTGGTGTTCCTGCGCAGTTTACTGCAAAATACCTGTCAGTTACAAACAGACGTGAAGCTATAAAAACAGCTTTGATGATGGCCCAACCAAATGATATTATTCTTTTGGCAGGCAAAGGACATGAAACTTATCAGGAGATAAAAGGAGTGAAGCACGACTTTGACGATATGCAAGTAGCGCAAGAAATTTCAAAACAATTTCAAAATACCTAAGTATGCTGTATCATTTATTTGAATATTTGAATCAGTATTATGATATTCCTGGAGCAGGAATGATACAGTCTGTGACTTTCAGAGCTGCCATTACTGTTATTACTTCCTTGCTGATAGGTTTATTCATAGGAAAACGAATCATTCAAAAATTGCGTGTGATGCAGTTGGGTGAAACAGTTCGAGATTTAGGATTGCAGGGTCAAATCGAAAAAGCCGGTACACCTACAATGGGTGGTGTTATCATCATTATAGCCACTTTGATTCCAGTTCTACTTTTTGCGCAGCTCAACAACATCTACATTATCATACTCTTAGTTTCCACAGTATGGATTAGTGCTATTGGCTTTTTGGATGATTACATTAAAGTATTTCGGAAGAACAAACAGGGGCTTGCCGGGAAGTTTAAGGTGCTAGGGCAGTTAGGTTTAGGTTTATTCGTAGGCACAATGTTGTATTTTCATGATGATGTCACCATTCGAGAAAAAAATATTGAGCGTATTGAATCTACCACTAATTTACAAGTAGATCAGAAATTTCAAGCCCCATCAAAATCGAATAAGTCCACTATTCCATTCTTCAAGAACAATGAGTTGGATTATGATTCCTTACTATTCTGGATGGAGCCTCAAGATGCACAGAAATACGGCTGGCTGATTTTCATTCCTATCGTTATATTCATCATTACAGCAGTTTCCAATGGTGCAAATTTGACTGATGGTATTGATGGTCTGGCAGCAGGAAGTTCCGTCATAATTATGGGAGCATTGGCTTTATTTGCATGGGTCGCAGGCAACTTTATTTTCGCTGATTACTTGAATATAATGTATATCCCCAATGCTGGTGAGGTTGTTATTTTCTCCGGAGCTTTTATTGGTGGATTGATAGGATTTTTGTGGTACAATACTTACCCCGCTCAGGTTTTTATGGGTGATACTGGTAGTCTTACCATTGGTGGTTTGATTGCAGTAATTGCATTGATTGTTAGAAAGGAGCTCCTTTTGCCGATTTTATGCGGGATTTTCTTAGCTGAGAGTATTTCGGTGATGTTGCAAGTAGGTTGGTTCAAGATATCAAAAAGAAAATATGGTGCCGGGAGAAGAATATTTTTGATGTCTCCTCTTCATCATCATTACCAGAAACTATTATATCACGAGAGCAAAATCGTAAACAGATTTTTGATCATTGGATTTATTTTGGCCATCATTTCAGTTATAACCTTAAAAATCAGATAGATGAATAAAAAGGTTGTCATATTAGGTGGTGGAGAAAGCGGAACGGGTGCAGCTCGTTTGGCCCAAAAAAATGGATTGGAAGTTTGGCTTTCAGACTTTGGGAAAATTAAATCCGACTTTAAGCAGCGCCTTGAGAACAGCCAAATTGCATATGAAGAAGAGCGCCATTCTTGGGATAAAATAAAGGATGCATCTTTGATAGTGAAAAGTCCTGGAATACCAAAAACAGCGGAAATTCTAAAAAAAATTGAAGAAGAGGGAATAGAGATCGTTTCCGAAATTGAATTTGCTTCAAGATTTACTGAAAAACCAATCATCGCAATCACCGGTAGCAATGGCAAGACTACCACAACTTCGTTGATAGCACATATGCTCGAAAAAGCCGGTCTCAAAGTAGGACTTGGGGGCAACATAGGACATTCCTTTGCGGACTTGGTTGTCAAAGATGATTTTGACTACTATGTTTTGGAAATTTCAAGCTTTCAACTAGATGACATAGTGCATTTTGCACCGCATATTGCCATTATTCTCAATATCACTCCAGATCATTTAGATGAATACGATTACGATATTATGCAGTATGCTAAAGCCAAATTCAAAATTTCCCAAAATCAAAAAGCAGAGGATTTTTTAATATGGTTTGAAGATGATCAAATCCTACAAAAATTAACACATGAGATATCATTCCAAGCTACTTCTATTCCTTTTTCATTGGAAAAAGAGAATGAAACGGCTTATGCGGATGATGAAAATATATACATAAAATACCCAGATCCATTTAGTATGAAAGTAGAAGATTTAGCCCTCCAGGGTTCGCACAATACAGCAAACTCTCTTGCGGCAGCAGTTAATGGAAACATATTGAAGCTCAGAAAGCAGATAATCAAAGATAGCCTTAGTGACTTTGAAGCAGTTGAGCATAGAATGGAGACTGTTTTGACCATCCATGGGATGAAATTTATCAATGATTCTAAAGCTACCAATGTCAACGCTACATACTATGCTTTGAAAAGTATGAAAACACCCGTTGTTTGGATAATGGGAGGAAAAGATAAAGGCAATGACTATGAATCGCTTTTTCCACTCATTGAGCAAAATGTGAAAGCTATAGTTTGTTTAGGTGCAGAAAACTCAAAACCTATGTCTGAGTTTGGAAAAAAAGTTCCTGTAATTGTTAGTACTGACAATATGAAGGATGCAGTGAGATCTGCATATATGCTCGGCAAGCCAGGCGACACAGTTTTGTTGTCTCCAGCTTGTGCAAGTTTCGACCTTTTTGAAAACTATGAACAAAGAGGCAAAATGTTTAAGAATGAAATAAAATTACTATAACAAGTTTTTTACCATGAAGAACTTTCTGAATCAACTTTTCGTAGGCGATAAATATCTGATAGCATTTGTTATGCTATTGGCTGTGTTTTCTTTGTTACCTGGATATTCAGCAAGTTCAAGTATTGAGTACGCAGCACAATCTGGTACTGTAATGGGTCAATTTGGTAAGCAGCTCGGCTTTTTAGTGATTGGTCTTATCATTCTTTTTGGTATGCAGAAAATCGATTATCGCTACATTGGCGGCTTCGCACTTCTTGCTCTTCCATTTGTTATTATTTTATTGGTGCTTACACTATTACAAGGAAATACAATTGATGGTGTTAACGCTTCTAGATGGCTAAAAATTCCAGGAATTCCAATTTCAATTCAGACATCTACTTTGGCTTCATTGGTTTTGATGGTATATCTAGCTCGGCAGCTTACTAAAATTCGTAATGAAAAGGTCAAGTTTAAAGATACGATTGTACGTTTTATTCTACCCATTGTTGTTGTGGTAGGCTTGATTTTCCCTGCAAACGGATCTACTGCCATTATTCTTTTTGCGATGGTGATTATGTTGCTATTTCTGGGTGGTTATCCTATGCAACATCTAATTGGTTTGGGATTGTTGTTAGTTTTTGGTGCTGGAATTTTTGTTTACGTGGCACTCAATCACAGTGAACAATTGCCTGACTCGAGAGTAAAAACATGGATGAATCGTATTGAGAGATTCCAAAATCCTTCAGAAGATACCTTTGCTAATTGGCAAGAAACCAATGCAAAAGCAGCCATAGTAGAAGGTGGCGGATTTGGAAAAGGTCCGGGAAAAAGCGCCATAAAACATACATTACCTCAAGCATCATCAGATTTTATTTACGCTGTGATTGTAGAGGAATATGGATTGTTTGGAGGGATAGGAATTCTTTTTCTCTTCACATCAATTTTAATTAGAATTACGCTCATTGCTACTAAAATACATACCTACTTTGGTACCTTGCTCACTTTTGCTGTTGGTATTCCTATTATTTTTCAAGCGATGATAAACATGGGTGTTGCCGTTGGATTTTTTCCAACTACCGGCCAGCCTTTACCCATGATAAGTTTTGGTGGTACATCCTTGTGGATTACTTGTCTTGCTTTCGGCATACTGCTCAGTGTTTCGCGGCAGATTATTCCAAAAGAACAAATAATGTTAGAACAAAAAATTCAGTCAGATGCAGTCATCCAAGACATCGCCTAGATTTATTATCAGTGGAGGTGGTACCGGAGGTCATATATATCCGGCTATTGCTCTAGCAGACGAGATAAAGATGAGACTTCCAAAATCAGAAGTGCTATTTGTTGGCGCAAAAGGTAAAATGGAAATGGAAAAAGTTCCAAAAGCCGGGTATCAAATCAAAGGCCTTTGGATTTCTGGTCTTGATCGCGGAAACCTATCTAGCAATCTCAACTTTCCATTGAAATTAGCAAAAAGTCTTTGGGAGGCCACGGGAATTATCAAAGAATTCAAACCTGACGCTGCCATTGGCACAGGAGGTTTTGCAAGTGGACCGGTACTTTGGGCTGCAGCACAAAAAAAGTTGCCTGTACTCATCCAAGAACAAAACTCTCTACCGGGAATCACCAACAAACTATTAAAGAACAAAGCTTTTGCTATTTGCACTGCCTATCCGGATATGGATAAATATTTTGACTCTGAAAAACTTCATCTTACCGGGAACCCTATCAGAAGCGAGATTTTTTTGAATTTACCAGATGCTAAAACGGCAAAATCTAATTTTCAGCTTAACCCTGAGAAACCTGTAATTCTGAATATTGGAGGGTCTTTGGGTGCGAAATCCTTAAACGACGCATGGATCTATGGCCTTGAATCAATATTGGCTGAAGATGTGCAAATCATATGGCAAACAGGTAAACTGCAATATGACAATATCAAGGCAAACCCTGTTACACACCACCCAAATGTGCATGTTACTGAATTCATTTACAATATGAAGGATGCTTTCGCAGCCGCAGATGTGATTGTTTCAAGAGCAGGAGCAATGGCTATTTCTGAACTTACTCTTGTTGGCAAGCCTTGCATTTTAGTACCATTCCCTTTTGCGGCGGAAGATCATCAAACGGTAAATGCACAACAATTAGCTATGAGAAATGCCGCCATCATGATCAAAGATTCTCAGGCGGGTGACGAGTTGGTGAAAGAAACACTTAGTCTTTTAAAAAACGAAGAGCTTAGCAAACAGCTATCATCCAATATTCAAGCAATGGCCAAGCCGGATGCTACATCACATATCGTAGATGTTTTATTCCAGAAATTAAATCTAGAAGTGTAGTGAAGGTTAAAGATTACACATATTATTTTTTCATAGGCGTTGGCGGTATCGGAATGAGCGCACTCGCGAGATATTTTCTTGCTTTGGGCAAAGAAGTGCATGGCTATGACAAAACCAAAACTTCACTCACGGAACAATTACAAAAAGAAGGAGTTCATATTCAGTTTACTGACGATGTTTCCTCGCTTTCGCCAAATTTCAATCCAGATAATTGCTTGGTCGTTTACACTCCAGCGGTACCTAAAGATCTTCAAATTCTTAAACATTTTTATGACCAAGGATTTGAGGTTGTGAAAAGATCTCAGTTGTTGGGTAAACTTACCCATGAAACAAAATGCATGGCAATAGCCGGCACTCATGGCAAAACCACCACTTCGGCAATACTAGGTCACTTACTTTATGAAGCAGGAAAGCCTGTCACTGCCTTTATTGGCGGAATTCTTGAAAATTATCAATCCAACGTGATTATTGGCGGCACAGATATTACTGTGGTAGAAGCTGATGAGTTTGATAGATCATTTCTGCAACTTCATCCTGAGTACGCAGTAATCACATCAATGGATGCAGATCATTTGGATATATATGGAAATCCTTTAGAGCTTGAGAATTCATTCCGAGAATTTGCAGGACAAGTGAAGAAGAATGTTTTTGTAAAAGCCGGAATAGAAATAGAAGGAGCCATTTCATATGGGGCTGAGGTACAAGCAGACTATTTTGCGGACAATATTGTAATTTCAAATGCACAATTTTCTTTTGACATTACAACGCCTCAAGGCAAAATACATGATATCCAGATGTCTTTGCCAGGTCGTCATAATATTGAGAACGCATTGGCGGCGGTTTGCATTGCCTTGCAGATTGGCGTTTCAGAAAATGAAATCAAAAAAGGACTGGAAAGTTTCAAAGGAGTTAAACGAAGATTTACTCGCAATACATTACCAAATGGAAAAGTGATAATAGACGATTATGCCCATCATCCTACAGAGCTCAACGCCATAATCAGTGCTACCAAAAACTTTTACCCTCAACAAAAAATCCTTGGTGTGTTTCAACCGCATTTGTATTCTAGAACCCGGGATTTTATTGATGATTTTGCTGCAAGTCTCAACAAGCTAGAACATTTAATTCTACTAGATATTTATCCGGCTAGAGAATTACCCATAGAGGGCGTTACTTCTCAATGGTTGGCGCAGAAAATGGGTAGAGATGTAGAAGTAGTTTCGCTTGCTAATGCAATAGAGACAATAAAACAAAAGGACTTTGACGTACTGCTACTACTGGGAGCAGGTGATATAGACACATTGTACAAACCCGCTCAAATGATTTGGCATGAATAGAATTAAGTGGCTTTTACTCAAGTTAGTTTTATTTGCGGCTGCATTTGTAGCCCTGGTTGCTTTTTCTCAAAATAGATATCAGTTGCGAGAATTAGAGACTGTTGATATCAATATAGACTACGGCAGCGGATACTATTTCGTTACAGAAAAATCCATCCAAGACGATCTCAAATCCACACATAGAGACTTCCCCAATTTAGCATTGAAAAGATTGTCTTTACACACAATGGAAGAAAAAATTTGGTCAAATCCATTCATAGACTCGGTAGAAATATATTTGGAGAATAATGGTGTTTTGAAGGCCAATATCATTCAACAAAAACCGGTTCTCAGACTCAAAAATGGCGGCAAAGAGTTCTATTTAAATGAGTTGGGAGAAGAACTTCCATTATCTAGTATCTACTCTGCACCGGTTTTTTTGGTTACCGGACCCGTAGAAAAATCGGAATTCGCTGATCTTAGCGCACTTATCATCGCTATTAATGAAGATAACTTGTTGAAAAACATTGTCACAGGTGTAAGTAAAACTAACGTTAATTCATTTATTTTGTTCACAGTAGATGACAGTTATACCGTAGAATTAGGCGATTTGAAAAATATTAATCAAAAATTCGAAAATTTCAAGGCGTTTTATCATAGTTTGATCGCAAACCATGATCAATTGCCTTATAACTATATCAATATCAGTTTTAACAATCAAATTGTAGCAAGCAAATCCTATGAGTACAAAAAATAACAACCCAATCGCCGTTGGTTTAGACATCGGTACTACTAAAATCGTAGCCATGGTCGGACGTAAAAACGATCACGGTAAACTTGAAATTCTTGGCGTAGGTCGGGCTAAAAGTCTTGGCGTGCAAAGAGGAATTGTAAATAATATCACCCAGACAGTAAATGCTATCAAAGAAGCAGTAGCACAAGCTGAAGCTGATTCTGGTATCAAAATCAAAGAAGTCACTGTAGGTGTTGCAGGTCAGCATATCCGTAGCCTTCAACATAGTGACTATATCACCAGACCAAATTTTGAAGAAGTTATTGATGAAAATGACCTAAAGCGTCTCATCAATCAAGTATATAATTTGGTAATGCTGCCCGGTGAAGAAATCATTCACGTGCTCCCGCAAGAATTTCGCATAGATAGCGATAGTGAAACACATGAACCACTCGGCATGTATGGTAATAGATTAGAAGCCAACTTCCATGTAGTAGTAGGCCAAATCGCTTCTATCAAAAACATCGCTCGTTGCGTAAAAAGCGCTGGGCTTTCACTAGCTGGCATCACTTTAGAGCCCATAGCATCTTCCAATGCTTCCTTGAGCGATGAGGAGAAAGAAGCAGGTGTTGCTTTGGTAGATATAGGTGGTGGTACCACAGACATTGCCGTATTCAAAGACAATGTCATTCGTCATACTGCAGTAATCCCTTTTGGGGGAAATGTAATCACAGATGATGTGAAGACTGGTTGTTCTATTATAGAGAAGCAAGCAGAACTCCTCAAAGTGAAATTTGGATCAGCTTGGCCGGGCGAGAACAAAGAAACTGACATCGTAGCTATTCCTGGTCTTCGCGGACGTGAACCAAAAGAAATTTCAGTTAAAAAACTTAGCCAAATCATTCATGCACGCATCCATGAAATACTTGAGCAAGTGTATATGGAGCTCAGACATTATGGCTGTGAGGACAATAAGAAAAAACTCATAGCGGGTATTGTTCTTACAGGTGGTGGTTCTAAACTCAAACATATAAGACAACTCACAGAATACATCACTGGTTTTGATGTACGTATTGGTTTCAGTAATGAACATCTCGCCGGTGGTCAATCAGAGCTTATCTCAAGCCCGGAGTATGCAACTGCTGTAGGTTTGGTAATGAGTGGTATAGAGCAACTAGAGCTCAGATATCAAGGTCATGAAGAAGATGAAGAATTTTTCGAAGACACACCGAGCAATATTTCAAGTGCCATAGAGCAAGAAGAAATAGAGAAAGAGAAAGAAAAAGAGGTTTTTGATAGCCCAATTGAGACTGGCATTGTCAAAGCTGCCAACCTCAATACTGGTGACAAAAATCCTAAGCAAGAAACACCTAGCAAGAGCCCAATGAAATCCAAATCAAACGTTTGGTCAGAATGGGCAAATAAATTCATAAAAATGATTAACGAAATTGATTAATCAGATCATCAATCAACCCAAAAAACAGAACTATGGAATTCAGTAATATAAAATTTGAAATGCCCAAAAACAAATCAGCAGCCATCAAAGTAGTTGGCGTTGGAGGGGGAGGTAGCAATGCCGTAAATTACATGTTCAAGCAAGGTATTCAGGGTGTTGATTTCATCGTTAGTAATACCGATGCACAAGCGCTCAATTCTTCTGAAGTTCCGGTAAAAATTCAATTAGGCGCCCACATCACTGAAGGTCTTGGCGCTGGTGCCAATCCAGAAGTAGGTGAGCAAGCCGCACTCGAAAGTTTAGAAGACATCAAAGCTATATTTGACAGTAATACCAAAATGGCATTCATCACTGCAGGTATGGGCGGTGGTACCGGTACAGGTGCAGCTCCCATTATTGCTAGTTGTGCCAAAGAAATGGGTATTCTCACTGTAGGAATCTGTACAGCTCCCTTCTATTTTGAGGGTAAAATGCGTTTAGAACAAGCCAAAGCTGGTATAGAAAAATTCAGACATAGTGTAGATTCACTCATCATTATCAACAATGATAAGTTACGCGAACTTTATGGCAACCTTGGCTACAAGTCTGGTTTTGCCAAAGCAGATGAAGTTCTTGCCACAGCCGCAAAAGGTATCGCAGAAGTCATCACTTACCACTATGACACCAATATAGACTTGCGAGATGCAAGAACAGTATTGGCAGAAAGTGGTACTGCTATAATGGGTTCAGGAAAAGCAAGTGGCGAACACAAAGCCAGAAAAGCCATAGAGCTAGCATTAGATTCACCGCTACTCAATGACAACAAAATATCCGGAGCCAAAAACGTATTACTACTCATAGTTTCGGGTACAGACGAAATCACCCTAGATGAAGTGGGCGTTATCAATGAGTACATACAGCAAGAGGCAGGCAATCATCCAAACATCATCATGGGTATTGGAGAGGATGAAGAGCTAGGCGAAAACATCAGTGTTACTGTCATAGCTACAGGCTTTCCGGTAGATCAGCAAACATATGCTACTACTGAAGAAAAAAAAGTCATCCACAACCTAGAAGATGAGAAACCTCTTACCAGATCTTTTCAAGTAAGAAAAAACCCTGCAGATTCAGCACAAGAACCAAAAGATATACTTCAAGCACCTTTATTTCATAGAAGTGAAGAAGACTTGAATTGGACACAAAACACTAAACATGAGGATTTAGTAGAGCATTCGGCAATGACGGACTTGGATCAAACAGAAGATAAAACAGATCTGCCAAGCAGGTCATATGAAAAAGTTATTGATCAGGAGTCAGACACTGACACCCACATTGATGCCAATAAGTCATTGCCAATGAATGCCGTTGAGCAACCCACAACAGAAAAACCCGAAAATACTGCTCACAACACGCCATCAGAATCTACAGAAATAGAACCCACTTTGCAAACAAAGGAGTTCACACTTTTCACCTATGATGATGATTGGGAAGAAGAGGCACAAACACCATTTGTCAATAGAAAAAGCGTAGAAGCTGCACCCGCAGAAGAAACCACCTCACCGGAGCCTATGCCACAAGAGCCGGTAAAGCCGTTGTTCAAAAAACCGGAAGCTCCGCAGAACTCATTTAAGAGCACTACTCAAGCAGAAGTAGAAGTAGAAGTGGAAGAACCTGTGGCGCCACAGCCCAAAACTACGCCTTTCCTCACACCAGCTGTAGAGCCATCTATCTTTTCTAGAAAACCCAAAATGGAATCAGAAACAGATAATACCGGTGAAAAATCATCCGCCGGCAAAATCTCAGATGCCATCCAGAGACAAATAGAAGAAAGAAGAGAAAGATTGAAAAAATTCAATTTCAAATTCAAAAACCCGGGAGGAGGTTCCAACAATATAGATGACACACCCGCTTACCAGCGAAAAGGTGTGAATCTCAACCAGGACAACTCCAGAACACCAGGCGGTACTATACTAGAAACAGACAAGGACAATGAGCTCAAGCTCAGACCCAACAAATACTTGCATGACAAGGAAGATTAATACGTAAAACACACCCACATGTCGTTAGAAACACAAATCAACGAAGAAATCAAAAACGCCATGCGTGCCAAAGACAAAGTAGCTTTGGACGCATTGCGTGCTGTGAAATCCGCCCTTTTGCTTGCCAAAACAGCAGGTGCTGATGTGCAAATCAATGAGGCAGATGAAATTGCTGTATTGCAGAAGCAGATCAAGATGCGTAAAGAAGCTGCAGACCAATTCTCTGCACAAGGTCGTGAAGAAATGGCAGAGAATGAAAGATTGCAATCACAAGTCATAGAGCAATTTCTGCCAAAACAGCTTAGTGCAGAAGAGTTGACCGCGGAAATCCAAGAAATCATATCCGGCACACAAGCCACCAGCATCAAAGATATGGGCAAAGTTATGGCGCAAGCCAACCAAAAACTAGCCGGAAAAGTAGATGGAAAACTCCTCGCAGATGAAGTGAAAAAGCAATTAAATAGCTGATTTTAACAAAAATTCACTTTTGACAAAATTTTTAACGCATGTTTAACGACATGCGTTTTTTTTGCTTATAATCACACTTTCAGCACATTTCGTCATCCAATTTCATGGCCATTTACTCACAACTGCTTTCAAATCAGTTTTTTCGCATTTTACCTTTGCAGGCGGAAATAAAACCACCGCCATGAAGCGATTTTTATTGACAACCATTATTATCCTCACAGGCTTTAGCACTCCGCTCGCCATCAACACCGGCAAAGTTACCGGAGGCGAAGAAGAAGTCAAAGCCTCATACTACGGTAAAAAATTCCACGGTAAGAAAACTGCCAGCGGAGACCTCTTTGATATGAATGAGCACACCGCAGCACACCGCACACTCCCATTTGGCACCAAAGTCAAAGTCACCAACACGCGCAACGGAAAGGAAGTCATAGTTACCATCAACGATCGCGGACCTTTTTCCAAACACCGCAAACTAGACCTTTCACGTGCAGCCTTTGATGAAATCGCCAACCTAGACTCCGGCGTCATCACAGTAGATTACGAAATCCTATAGCCGCCGCACCCACCGTCAAGTATAGCACATTTGCACAATTAGCACAAAAAATCCATACCTTTGTCGGCTAATTACATCACAATGAAAAACGCCCTACTTGCACTACTATTCAGCAGCATAGCCTTCGGCTTACAGTCTTGCCAGCAAGACGCCAGCAATACCACAGCCACACACACTGCAGATGCAGAGTACACCAGCTTTGGTGAGCAAATCACCCCAGATGGCGCCATCACACAGGCAGAAATGTTAGAGAAATACAACACCATACAACCCGGTGACACCCTCCAACTCAAGTTCGTGAGTGAAGTAACGGAAGTTTGTCAGGCCAAAGGCTGTTGGATGAAGCTCAAACTAGACCCCGAAACCACCGCCACCGTCAAGTTCAAAGACTATGACTTCTTCGTGCCCAAAAACGCCGCAGGTTCAGAAGCCATAGTGCAAGGTAAGGCCTTCCGCACCGTACAGAGCGTAGAAGAGCGCAAACACCTAGCAGCAGATGCAGGCAAGTCCGCAGAAGAAATCGCCGCCATCACAGAGCCCAGAAACACCCTCAATTTTGAGGCTGAGGGCGTATTACTCAGATAGACCGCCGTGCAGCATCTACGCCACACATTCATTCTAGCCATCATAGGCATCCTAGCCGCATGCACACAGCAAGCGGCACCGGAACCCGGGCCCAAAAAGTTTGAAGAGCACCAGACCTCAGAGCTCGCACAGCTCATGCGTGACATGCACCAAGACATGCTCCACGTGCGTGATCAGATACAAGACGGCCAGCCGCTCCCAGAATACACCCCGCGCTACACACACATCACAAGCGCCGCCATGACCCAGGAACACATGCGCACAGACGCCTTCGAGGCCTATGCCCAGCAAATATTGCAAATAGAAAAAGAAATGTACCAGGCCGCACCGGAGCAGCAACGTGCACACTACCAGACCCTGGTCCAGAACTGCATCGCCTGCCACCAAGCCATTGGCTGCACCGGACCTATCACCAAAATCAAAAAACTAGAAATCCAGTAGGCACCGAGCACTACAAGCGGCATATTTATTATTAGGGCGGCACCCCGCCACAGACATACACATAGTCAGCGATTTTTGGCTGAATCATCTGTACAACATTCCTTTGACACTATATAGTATTGTGTGGCGGGGTCGGTGTCCGGCTCCAAGTCCTCGGTCTTGGGTGTGCATACAGGCCGCTCCGGTTATTCCGCTAGCGCTCCATACCCTTCGCTGGCACTGTCTGCATTACACCCAATCCCTGTGGGCTTTCCACCTACCCCCTGCCGCGTGCTCCGAATCAACACATTAGCCAATTTATTCTAAGTTTTTCCCTTTCAATGAGCGTTTTATTGTGATTCCGGTGTGTAACATTTGCAACAGATCTGATTGTTCGCCCAAAAACATCAATGTATTGTCTGCGAAGTATTGTCAGGAGTCATTTGTAAATAATAATGAGAGTAAATTTCATTATTTGCGCACTTTTATTATTTGCTTCCTGTGAGTGTTCCTTACAAGGCACAATGATAGGAAAGGCACAATTCTAGAAACATATAATCAAGACACAGCAGCAGGAGTAGAGCAGCCCAGACACCTAGCGTCTTTCACAGGATCCAAAGACTGTCATACTCCAAAATTAATTGGCCAAAAGATCCGGAATCGGCCATAGGTGTGCATGCAAGCCAATCCGGTAATTCCTAAAGCAGCTGCAGCATTTATATCTTTCGCAAGCTATGTAAGCATTACACTCTTACCCTTTTGGCTTTGGCTTCACTAAATGCTTTTTCAAGGTTTTTTTAATTCAGTACAGCAATTCCACCAAAACTCTTGACGCATACTCGCTCCACCGTCCATGGGTTAATAACAAAAATTGACATTTACACTAAGTGTTTAATTTTACCCAAGCACTGCATCTTCTCAATCTTATCATCACAAAGCCATATTACATTGAGTCATGTCTTGAAAAATTAGATTCAGCCAAAGATTACATTGATAGAGTTTGAGGTATGTTTTGTAACATACAATCCCTTTTCTATGCGGCATAGCGCAGTAAATTCAATCAAGAATTTTATTGATGCAAAGCTTTCCCATTTTCATATCCCATCCGCATCCACTACCTTTGCAAACTTTGTGTGCAGAATAGTGTTTTACAGCACGCAAATCAGCAAAAATTTGCAATTATGAAATGTGGAATCGTAGGTCTACCTAATGTAGGCAAATCAACTCTCTTCAACTGCTTGAGCAATGCCAAAGCGCAATCTGCCAATTATCCGTTCTGTACTATAGAGCCCAATCTAGGTACGGTTTCTGTGCCGGATCCGCGCATTTTCAAATTGGAAGAACTGGTGAACCCGGAGCGCGTGGTGCCAGCTGTAGTAGAGATTGTAGATATTGCAGGTCTTGTGAAAGGTGCTAGCAAAGGTGAGGGGCTGGGAAATCAGTTTTTGGCCAACATACGCGAGTGCGAGGCTATAATGCACGTGCTGCGCTGCTTTGACAATGGCAATATTGTGCACGTAGAAGGAAGCGTGGACCCTATGCGAGACAAGGAAATTATAGACATAGAGCTACAATTGAAAGACATAGACACGCTCACAAAAGCGGTAGAAAAAGCAAAAAAACTCGTGAAAACGGGCAAAAAAGACGATATTCTACAGCATGATACGCTGCAAAAACTTTTGAGCTTTGTGGAAGAAGGTCGCAATGCACGCGAGTTTGAAACGGATGATCACACACGCCCAATTGTAGAGAGTGTACAACTTCTCACTTCTAAGCCTATACTATATGTATGCAATGTAGATGAGAAATCTCTGCTAGAAGGCAATGAGTGGATTCCAAAAATTGAAGAAATGGCTGCCAAGGAAGGCGCTGAAGTTGTGGTACTTGCTGCACAAACAGAAGCAGACATCAATGAGTTGGATACTTTTGAGGAGAGACAAATGTTTCTAGAGGAGCTCAACCTCACAGAGCCAGGTGTTAACAGACTCATCCGCAAAGCCTATGATCTGCTAAAGCTACAGACCTATTTCACTGCGGGTGTGAAGGAGGTACGTGCCTGGACTATACAAAAAGGATGGACGGCACCGCAAGCGGCGGGCGTGATTCACACAGATTTTGAGAAAGGCTTCATTCGTGCGGAAGTGATAGGCTATGATGACTTTGTGAAATACGGGTCAGAAGCTAAGGTAAAAGAGGCTGGAAAAATGGGTGTGGAAGGCAAGGAATATGTGGTGCAAGACGGTGACGTGATGCACTTCAGGTTCAATGTGTAGTGTTTAGAATCACTGAAAAAAGTCTGATCTACCATAAGGTAGACAGCCAGTAAGGCCTGTGCGCCGTATGGCCTAGCCCCGATGCGAGCGGAAATCCTTGCAATGCCCACAGCCTAGGCAGCTGCCAGGGTTTTGGGTACTGGAGCGATAGCGGACGTGCCCAAAACTCGGCAGATGCGGCTGTGGGCGAGCAAGATTGCAGCGGGCAGCGGGAATTAGCTCCTAAAAAAAATTTAAATAAAAAACCAAACGTACGCTTGACTGCCACCGGACTTCAATGCTTGACTGGTAGCGGAATTATGCGTACTTTTGTAAGAATTGCCAAAATAGTCTATGAGCCTAGAAAACCAAACGCAGTATACTGAAGATAACATCAAAACCCTTGATTGGCGGGAGCATATACGCATGCGCCCCGGTATGTATATAGGGAAATTGGGCGATGGTAGCTCGCAGGATGATGGTATCTATATTCTGCTCAAGGAGATTATTGACAATTCTATTGACGAATTTGTGATGGGAGCGGGTAAGACTATTGAGGTGAATATTCGCGAGCAGGAAGTGGTGGTGCGCGATTATGGGCGTGGGATTCCGCTGGGCAAGATGGTGGATGCTGTGTCTAAGATGAATACGGGTGGTAAGTATGACACTATGGCTTTCAAGAAATCTGTAGGCTTGAATGGTGTGGGTACTAAGGCGGTGAATGCGCTGTCTAGCTACTTCAAGGTGCAGAGTGTGCGCGATGGGCTCACGCGAGAAGCGGAGTTCTCTAAAGGGGAAAAAACGCTGGAGGCTGAGGAGAAGGAAACTACGATACGCAAGGGTACGAAAATCACCTTTGTGCCCGATGAAGCGATTTTTTCTAATTTCAAATTCCGGAAGGAGTATGTGGAGAAGATGCTGCGCAACTACACGTATTTGAATCCGAGTTTGCGCATTATTTTCAACGGGGAGGAATTTGTGTCATTGAATGGTTTGAAAGATCTGTTGGAGGATAATATTGAGGAGGAAATCACCTATCCGATCATTCATTTGAAGGCGGATGACATAGAGATTGCTCTCACGCACAGCAGTAAGTCTTACTCTGAGACGTATTATTCTTTTGTGAACGGGCAAAACACTACACAAGGTGGTACGCATCTCAGCGCTTTTAAGGAAGCTGTGGTGAAGACTATTCGCGAGTTTTACAACAAGAATTATGAGCCTAGTGATGTGCGCAAGTCTATCATAGGTGCTATTGCGGTGAAGGTGATGGAGCCAGTGTTTGAGTCGCAAACTAAGACTAAGCTGGGAAGTACTGAGATGGGCGGTGATCTGCCAACGGTGCGCACGTACATCAATGATTTTGTGAAAATACATTTTGACAATTTTCTGCATAAGAATCCTGAAACGGCAGAATTGCTGCAACGCAAGATCAATCAATCTGAACGTGAAAGAAAGGAACTTTCCGGCATACGCAAGCTGGCCCGAGATCGTGCTAAAAAAGCCAATCTGCACAATAAGAAACTCAGGGATTGTCGCCAGCATTACAACACGAGCAAGGATGCTCGCAATCTGGAATCTACATTGTTCATCACAGAGGGTGATTCGGCCAGTGGCTCTATCACTACCAGTAGAGATGTGGAAACGCAGGCGGTGTTTTCTCTAAGAGGTAAACCGCTGAACTGCTATGGCTTGAGCAAAAAGATTGTGTATGAAAATGAGGAGTTCAATCTACTGCAAGCTGCTTTGAATATTGAGGAAAGTCTTGAAGACTTGCGCTACAATAATGTGGTGATAGCCACAGACGCAGATGTGGATGGTATGCACATACGTTTATTGATTATTACATTTTTCCTGCAATTTTTCCCGGAATTGATAAGAGAAGGGCACTTGTATATTTTGCAAACGCCGCTCTTTAGGGTTCGCAACAAGAAGGAGACGCGCTACTGCTATACAGAGGAGGAACGTTTGCGCGCTATTGCAGAGCTAGGCAAAAATCCGGAGATCACACGATTTAAAGGTTTGGGTGAGATATCACCGGATGAATTCAAAAATTTCATAGGCAAAGATATGCGTCTGGAGCCTGTGATGATAGGAAAAGATACTACTATAGAGAGTTTGCTGGAGTTCTATATGGGCAAAAATACGCCCACACGTCAGGAATTTATCATTGACAATCTGGTGATGGAGGATGATGATGCGCTGGAGGTTGCCAGCAAAGAACAGCAACGTAGAGCTAGGCAAGGTGAAAATGTAGCAGCCCCAGAGGAAAAAGCGGAATCTCTGGAAGAGGTAGATAATTCCTAAATTTACCATACTTTCGATGGCATCCGGCTATGGTGAAAGTCGCTTGCAGTCATTTTTCAACTAAATTGTTGACGAAATTTGTATGTAAATTGCGTAATACATGTGTATTGTGCAATTTTTTTTTGCGTTGAAACAATTGTTTTTTATAAGTTTGGTGTATGAAAAGCAAAATATTGGGATATGTTCTCTTATTGGGGACATTTTTATTTGCACAGCCTACACCTGAATTGTCTGTAGGCAGTGATGAATTTAGAATTACTTCACAAGTTATAAATCCGAGCAGCAACATAAATGATGCTGAGATTGTGATTTCTGCCATGGGTGGTCAGCCACCATATTACTATTACTGGGATGCGGCATCTGTAGATACTTTGTCTAACAAAGCCACCGGGCTCACGGAAGGTATTTCACATACAGTGCGTGTAGAAGATAGATTGGGCAATACATCTATAGAGAAGATATATGTCCCGGCTGAGAGTATTACAGAGCATTTCAATGGATTTTTTGTGCCTTTAGTGGCTAATGTGAGCGATGTTTTGTTTTTTGACCCTTTTGCGGCACTGGGACTTTATGACCCTGTGGTGTATTCAAGGGAAGAGAAAATTGCCATACCCGATTGGAGCGTGCAAATGCAAGAAAAATATCGACTGGCTAAATGGTACAAGCCGGAAGGCGCTCATGTAAATGAAGGTGACCTTATAGCCATGATCACCACTGAATCTGGTGTGAGCAAGGAGGTATTGGCAACAAACAATGGAATCTTGCATCACTTGGCCAGCGAAAATGAAATCATTTACGATTCAGATAATCCGCATCACCTGATACAAAGAGGCGCGCAGAATTTTGCTTCTATAAAATATGATAATCCAATACCGCTACTCAACCCAAATGGTAGCGTGCAGACCACTCGTATACCTTTTATTGTAATATGGTTGGTTGTAGGAGCATTGTTTTTCACCCTACGCATGGGTTTTATCAATTTCAGAGGTTTCAGGCATTCTTTGCAACTAGCCAGTGGCAAGTATGACGACCCAAATGCTCCCGGACAAGTAACGCATTTCCAAGCCTTGGCCACCGCAGTGTCTGGTACTGTTGGTCTGGGAAATATAGCAGGTGTGGCTGTAGCAATATCTATTGGTGGAGCCGGAGCTACATTTTGGATGATTATTGCTGGACTTTTGGGCATGTCATCAAAATTTGTGGAGTGTTCTTTGGGTGTGAAATACCGTACCATAAAAGAGGATGGGAGAGTTTTTGGCGGCCCAATGCAGTATCTACGCAAAGGTTTGGAAAAACGAGGTATGGGCGGATTTGGTAAAGCATTGGCGGTACTTTTTGCCATACTCACTGTAGGGGCATCTTTTGGTGGTGGTAATATGTTCCAGGCCAATCAATCTTTTGAGCAATTGGCAGATAAAATCCCTATGATGCAAGGTCAAGGATTTATATATGGAGTCATCACAGCTATTTTGGTAGGTGCAGTGATCATAGGTGGAATCCGTAGTATTGCAAAATTCACTTCACGTATTGTACCACTCATGGCTAGTATTTACATCATAGCATGCCTCATAGTCATAGGTGTGAATATTGCCAACATTGGCCCGGCTTTTCAAGCAATTTTCAAAGGTGCTTTTAGCCCATCAGCATTGCAAGGTGGTATCATAGGTGTATTGATTGTAGGATTTCAACGTGCAGCATTTTCTAATGAAGCTGGTATAGGTAGTGCTGCTATAGCACACTCTGCTGCCAAGACAAATCACCCAACATCTGAAGGTTTTGTGGCGCTTTTGGAGCCTTTTATAGATACGGTAGTAGTTTGTACACTCACAGCGTTGGTGCTTATATTCACCGGTATGCATGAGGTAGATGGAATGGCGGGCGCAAAACTCACTTCTGATGCTTTTGGTTCAGTGATATCTTGGTTCCCATATGTACTTATTTTAGCAGTGTTCATGTTTGCATTCTCAACCATGATTTCTTGGTCTTATTACGGCATGCGCGCTTGGACTTACTTATTTGGGACCAGCCTGAGATCTGAAATGATATACAAGATACTCTTCCTCATATTTGTAGTAATAGGAGCTTCCATTAGTCTGGGTGCGGTACTGGATTTCTCAGATATGATGATCCTGGCTATGGCTTTCCCGAATATTATAGGTCTATACATCCTCTCAGGCGAAGTGAAAAAAGACATGGATGACTATTTGCAAAAACTAAAAAGAGGAGAATTGTTCCGCAAAACACCGAAATAAATTGAGATAGATATGGCAAGGGCATTCTCTATATGGGACATGACGCGTCTGCAACGCATAGGTATGCTTGTCTTGTGTAGCATTATTCTTGCCCTGCTTATTTTTCTAAGTTTTAGACCCTATCAAGGAAATTCTGTTGCGAAAGCAGAAATTTCAGATTTACATGCGCTGGAAGACTTTCATGAAAACTGGCTAGCATATAAGCCCAAAGAGCGTGCAACTCAAGCATTTCATGCAGATTTACAAGCATTCAACCCGAATGCCTTGGATGAGGCAGGCTGGCAAGATCTTGGTTTTTCGCAAAAACAAGCCGCCTCTCTCATGCGTTATCGCTATAGCTTGGGTGGGAATTTTACAAGTTCAGAGCAAATACGAGAGGCATTTGTGGTCTCCGAATGGAAGTATGAACAATTAGCGCCTTATATACAGATCTCTCATGTTGCAGGAAATCCGGGAAAGGCACGTACGGCTTATCAGCCAAATTCACGCGCTGCAAGTATTAATACAAGCACTCTGAAACTACAAGCCTTTGACCCAAACAAACTAGACTCTATCGGTTGGCAGAAACTTAATTTCTCACCTAGACAGGTGCAGAACATACTCAAGTACAAAAATTCATTACCGGGTAAGCAATTCACCAACTTAGATCAAATCCGTGCTAGCTATATGATTAGCGAAGAGAAGTTTGCTCAACTCAAACCTTATATACGCCTTGCAAGGCAAACAACCTCGTCCGTCGTTTCTGAACCAACCTCTAAAATCACCTATCGCTCTATTGATGTCAACACTGCATCGCAAGAAGACTTTTTACAACTCGGCCTTAGCAAGGAGCAAGTGAGTCAAATACTCAAATGTCGTAGTTTTAAGAAAACTTTCGAGCAATGGAATGATTTGATTTCATGTCCGGGTGTTTCACAAGAGAATTTGGAGGAAGTGCGCAACTATTTAGAATTCAACGAATAGTGTTTTATTTTTATTGGGCAATTGTGCATTGTTGCGAAGGTTTGAGAGTTATTTCAACCTAACCGAAATGCCGGATTGAACCAAGATACTTTGACCCTATTTGAAGGCGTTAAAGTTTTGAAGTTTGTAAAAGATATTTTGCTTAGAAAAGCCAATTCAATATATGGCTAATTCAGTAAAAAATTAAGCTTCATTCCCTTTAAAACAAAAGGAATTTTTATCTTTGAAAACTTTAAAAAATTCAATATGTACACACCTACCCAGGAGCAGGAAATGATGATAGACGCCGTAAAGACATTTGCGGAACAGAAAATAGCACCCAATGTTATGGAATGGGACGAGTCACAGCACTTTCCTGTAGATCTATTTCACGAAATGGGTGAAATGGGACTTTTGGGCGTTTTAGTACCAGAAGAATACGGCGGAGCAGGTCTTACGTATTTTGATTACGTGCGCATTATCGACAATATTTCTCAAGTAGATCCATCAATTGGTCTTTCTGTTGCAGCACACAACTCACTTTGTACCAATCATATACTGATGTTTGGAAATGAAGAGCAGAAAAAGAAATATTTACCAAACTTGGCTAGCGGAAAGGTGATAGGCGCTTGGGGACTCACAGAGCACAACACTGGTTCTGATGCAGGCAGCATGTCTACAACGGCTGTGAAGGATGGTGATGAATGGGTGATCAATGGTGCGAAGAACTTCATTACTCACGCTATCTCAGGAGATTATGCTGTGGTGATGGCAAGAACTGGAGAAAAAGGAGCCAGAAATAATGCTACTGCGTTTGTTTTGGAAAAAGGCATGGAAGGATTTACCTCTGGAAAAAAAGAAAACAAACTTGGTATGCGTGCCTCAGAAACGGCCGAGCTAATTTTTGACAATGTGCGCGTGAGCGATAGTCAAAAATTGGGTGAGGTAGGAGAAGGCTTCAAGCAAGCACTGGCAGTACTAGATGGTGGCCGTATTTCTATCGCCGCGCTTTCACTTGGTATTGCTAAAGGAGCTTACAAGGCTGCTAAGAAATATGCCCAAGAAAGAGAGCAATTTGGCAGACCTATCTCGGAATTTCAAGCTATAAATTTCAAATTGGCTGAAATGGCTACAAAAATTCACGCTTCTGAATTGATGACACTTCGCGCTGCCGAGCTCAAAATGGCAGGAGAGAAGATGACTGTTGAAGGCGCTATGGCCAAATATTTCGCATCTGAAAGTTGTGTAGAAGTATCAACCGATGCGGTTCAAATTTTTGGCGGATATGGTTATACCAAAGACTTCCCAGCAGAAAAATATTATAGAGACTCAAAGCTTTGCACCATTGGTGAAGGAACCACAGAAATTCAAAAATTGGTAATTGCTAGAAATATTCTCGACTAAATCTATTTTAGATTCTATCTGTAGAATAAAACATTTTTACTAAAAAAAAAATCAACTGAGCCAGCGCATTAGCGCTGGCTTGGTCTTGAATAGCCCTCGCCATAACCTATGAGTAAATCATATCTAGATCCCCAAGGTGTGTAGTATAGCAAAGCATTGTATAGGTTTTCTGTTTGCCAATAAGATCCCGGAATAGCAGTGTAATCCATTTCACCGGTTTGGACGTTTCGCACTGCGTAATGAAAGTTGTAGTAACCTTGTTTCAACTTCATAGTTGTCTCATACAAGCCACTTTCTGCCACATATTGCAATGTGCTTTCCGGTGTGCATTCAAATCCGGTAAATGCGCCATATACACAAATTTCTTCACCAGTGTTGGGAGTGAAGTCTGCAAGACCAAAATGTACATACACATAGTCTGCTTCAGCAAAAGCTACATTGGGATTAGGCAACAAAATATTTCTCACATAAAAATTTCCATTCACGTCAGGTCTGTCAAGGTAAGCGGCTGTAGGGTCATAAGAATTGGCAAACAGTATATGGTGAAACAAATCATCCATTACCACCCTTTCCGTAGAAAAGCCTGCAATTTGCACATTTTTAGTATCAAAGAATGAATATTCTGTACCCCCTGCAAATAGGTTGTCCATCTGGCTATATTGCAATTGTTGAGGTTGGGCAAAGGTTGGCCTATCAAGCACTATATTTTCTATCCAATTATTGTTTTTGAGAATCACCATTTGAAGTGAGTTAGCATTTTGTGTGAAATCAAGATTTGGAGCAGAAACACGAACTGTTACTTGCTGGTTAAGTTCATTGGGAGTGTTTCTTCTTTCTACCATCACGCCTATTTCTGCCATTCTATCATATACAGAGAATCTTTTCTCAAAAATTGGTGTACTGCTACCCGGCGCAAACACTCGTAAACCGTAATTTCCGGAAAGTTTGAGTCTCACATCCTGATTGGGGATTGTGATTCTGTAATTCATATAATGCTGTCTAGTATTGAAAGAGTTGCTGAAATCTCTAATTACGTTGGTTTCATAGCCATCCAGAAATTCAGACATGAAAGCTGAACTGGGTTCCCAGTTTTTATCATATCGCACAATTGAATATTGATAATTTTTGAACACTGCGTCAAAATCATCAAATGAGAGAATCAAACGCTCATTCATGGCTATAATAGGCAGATTGTCATTGGTCTGTGGGTTGAACCAATGAATAGTGTGCAAATTTTGCGTGGATTGTGCAAAAGTGCAAGCCATTGCAAATAGCAGTGTGAGCAGAAAATTTTTTTTCATAAAATAAAACTCAAAATCTATTAACTAGTATGTATAGAAAGTTGCATAATCATCTATGCTGAAATATTACACAACAAGCAAAGCAATACAAAATCCTTTCCAAATTTCTGTATAGACTTCCATTCAGTTGACCTGATGATGTAAGGTTTGGATAATGCTTATTATTGAGGTGTACGAGTGTATGTGCCGGCAATAGTTGCTGTGTTTTTACAGAAACGCTTGAGTTCTTCCTTATCCACTGGATTGGCAGTTTCTACAATTGCCATATTCCTGTCAAATGTGATATGAATATTAGCCTTGGAATCTGGAATATAATTAGACATAGGAATCTCCACTCTTGAATTATTAATTTGTACTTCTCCGATCAAAGAGCAGGATTTGATGCCTTGATCACCGATTTCTAAATAATATCGTCCTTCGTCTATTTTTTTAAACTTTAGGCTAAGCATGGGGTTGTTGTCATTTTCTTGCAAAATATACGTGCCTTCATAGTTGTTTTGCTCTGGAGACTCTGGCACCAATGGGCTGAGGTTTGATGATTGACTTTCAGTGGCATTGGCTGAATCTATTACTGGAGCCTTTTCGTTTTTACAACTAAAAACTGTAAGTATTGCGCATAAAACAACAAGTGATTTCAAAAAATTCATTCTTTGGTAGTTTCCTGCTAAGATACTTATTTTCCAAATTATTGCATATTCGATGTCCTAATGCATGCTTCGAAGACCTTCGTTTTCCAAACGAGTGTATAAAATTCATTTTATTTTACTTTTTGCATAGGGAAGTTTGAAAATCCGATTAATGGAAAGGCGCTTTTCAATGATTATATAAAAAAAACTTGATGTCTGAGTTATTTTTCTCAAACATCAAGCATCAAATATAAATAGGGTGAAGTCTATTTGTATAGTCGGGATGACTGGATTCGAACCAGCGACCACACGCACCCCATGCGTGTACGCTACCAGACTGCGCCACATCCCGTGAAATTGGTTCGCAAAGTTACTAAGTTTTCAGCAGATTTCTGTAGTTGTGAGATCTTTTTTGACTGAGAAGAAAAAGCAAATATCAGTGATTATGCCCCATAAGGCTCAAGTAGGCTACAAGAAAACCGGAAATTATCATGAATACTTTTTGCATTTTGAGTTTATGATTGTCTGCACTTTCAAAAAGTATTACTGTTGAGATATGTAAGAAAATTCCAGCTGTGATTCCTAGTGCAGGATACGCCATTGATTCCGGCAAAAATTGCCCAAACCAATAACCCATTGGGCTTGCCATGGCAAAAATCCCTATCAAGCCCATCACCCAACTTGTTTGCAATCCAATTTTGGTCAAGAATGTGTAAAGTATGAGTGCTACTGGTATATTGTGCACAAAAATAGCGGTGAGCAAGTGATTGTCATGATCTACGCGCAGTGGCACTCCTTCCAGAAAAGCGTGAACAAAAAGCCCAGCAAATATTGGAATAGGGATGCTCCGTGTTTTGTGGTGTATGTGTCCGTGCTCCGCGCCTCGGGTCACTGTTTCTAGAAAGATCTGTATAAATACCCCTGCTACTACATACAAACCCATACCTTTGAAATCAGTATGATATATATGTGGGAAAATCTCTAACAGAGTAAAAGTGAGGAGAAAAGCACCACTGAAGGTGAGCAGCAAACGCTGAATTTTACTCAAGTCTCCGAGCAGATAGCCCAAGCCGGCACCCAGCACTACTGATAATATAAGTACAATTTCTACCATCACACAAAAAAACCTTTTGAGCTTGGCACTCAAAAGGTTTGCAAAATTATAAATTTATTTTCGTAATTATATTCTCTTAGTAAAATAAGAATGAACTACTAGACTTTCTTCACTGGCTGATTTCAGCTATCTAGCGAAAATTTGTTGCGCTTCTCTTGTATCAACTCCAAAGATAATCTGTGAATACTACCTTCATGTGAAGTTTTAAAGTCTTTGTGCGGTTTGTAAGTTTTTTCTTCCACTTCACCACCAACTTGTTTGTAAGCGTCACGGAACGGCACTCCGGATTTTATCAAATGATTGATATTTTCTACCGTGTAAATGCTATCATATTTTTCCTGCGCCATGTAGTCTGATGCGATTTTGATCTGTGGCACTGCATAAATCATGATGTCCAGTAGCGTATGAAACTGTTTCATAGCCTCAAACAATACCTCTTTCAGCAACTGAAAATCTCTGTGATATCCGCTTGGTAAATTGCTGATGATCATGGTTATGTCCATAGGGAGCGCTTGCATGCGGTTGCTATGGGCGCGCGTGAGCTCAAACACATCCGGGTTTTTCTTGTGCGGCATGATGCTAGAGCCGGTTGTGAGAGCGTCCGGCAATTGGACAAAGCCCATATCTTGTGAGTTATACATCACCAAATCATAAGACATTTTTCCCAGCGTGCTGCTCACCATTGCCATGGCCACAGCCACAGCTTTTTCTGATTTGCCGCGTAACATTTGTGCTCCAACAGAGGACACTGCCATGCTACCAAATCCCATTTCTTCTGTGGTTTTGCTACGATTTACAGGAAAACTTGTCCCAAAACCTGCACCAGAACCTAGTGGATTCTGATCGGCTACGGTATAGGCTGCTTTTACAAAGGCAAGATCGCTTAGTAAATTCTCTGCGTATGCGCTGAACCATAAGCCAAAGCTGCTAGGCATAGCTGCCTGAAAGTGAGTATATCCCGGAAGCAAATCATCTTTATGCTGATCTGCTTTTTCTAATAAGAGATCTACCAATTGTAGCCCTTTGTCTGCAACTTCTTTCAAGAAATCGCGCAAAAATAAGTGTATGGCTACTAAAACTTGGTCGTTTCTAGAGCGAGCGGTGTGAATTTTTTTGCCCGCATCTCCACATTTTTCTATGAGTCTATGCTCTATTTTGGAGTGTATGTCTTCAAAACTTTCTTCAATCTCAAAGTCACCACTAGCTATGTCTGCAATTATGCTGTCCAAAGCTTCCTGCAATTGCTCGTTTTCTGCAGACTCCAGCAAGCCGGTTTCTGCAAGCATATTGGCCTGTGCTTTAGAAGCTACGGCATCATAGTGCGCAAGATACATGTCGAGTTCGCGATCGCGACCTACGGTAAAAGATTCAATTTTGCGGTCAATTGAATAACCCTTGTCCCATAATTTCATACAAATATTTTCTTCAAAGTTAGCCAAAAACCCGTGTTCACACAAAGCCAAAACTTCTTAGTGCTCATTTTCTAGGTATTAGCTACACAGACTCAGTATTTTAGCCCCGACGCGAGTGGAAATCCTTGCAAAGCTAGCTACCAAAACAAATAGTGGGCTGGCAGGTACTGGAATCCCTTGTGGTGGACGTGCCGGCAAGCCCTCTATTTGTGGTAGATAGGGAGCAAGATTGCAACGGGCGGCGGGAAAAAGCTCCTAAAAATAAGAAACCACCTCATGGTAGAGATGGTTTGATTGTTTCTGTGAAATTGCACTATTGGTTAGAATGCAAAATTCGCGTGATATATAGCGCTAAAATTATCTGTTACGGTCTTGCATACCAAATACTCTTCTGAGCAAATCTGTAGTGCGTGCGCCAAGATTTTCACGAATATCTACCTCTTTCTGGCCAACTTTCACAAACACTCCTTTCACGGCTTGTTCTGTAACATATTGTGTGAGATCCGGGTTCACAGGCTGCACCATTGGCACTTGATTGTAGCGGGTAATGATGTTGTTCCACACCTCATTGGCACCCACTCTATTGAGAGAAGTCTCGATTTTTGGTGAAAAAGCCTGCACCAATTGCTGTGAAGTCACACGTTGCAAGTATTGCGTGGCGGCTTGTCTATCACCCATCAATATGCCCATCACATCATTGAACGTAATGTTGCGAATGGCAGTGACAAAAATGGGTTTAGCCTCTACCACAGCATCTTCAGCAGCGCGATTGAGTACGCGCAATCCTTCGTCGGCGAGGGAAGAAAGTCCAATCTGGCGTAGCGTGCGATCAACGGCTTGCAGCTCCTGAGGGAGCAAAATGCGCACAGCTTGATCTCTGAAAAATCCATCCGTAGCGCTCAGTTGAGTCACGCCTTCATTCACACCAAATTCCAAAGCTTGTTTCAGTCCGGCACTCACTTCTGATTGGCTGCCCGGCTGTTGTGGCAAGTTCTGCATTACACCAGCAAGTTCTGCACATCCCTGCAGGGTAAATAGTAAAGGGATTACCATAAGTGCAATGTACTTTTTCATATATTTAGATTTTTAAGGTTTGCAAAAGCTATGAGATTTGAGTTTCGTTTCTCAAACTTCAAAAAGCCTTTTTCAAATATATTGCCAATTAGTTCTTTTCCAGAAAAAGCGAGATGAGTTGTGAGAGTCTGGTTTTCAGACTTTGGCGGTGTACAATGATGTCTACAAAGCCTTTTTCCATCAAAAACTCAGAAGTCTGGAAACCTTCTGGCAAGTCGCGACCAATGGTTTCACGGATCACACGCGGACCTGCAAAGCCTATCAAAGCGCCCGGCTCAGCGATTATCACATCGCCCACTTGGGCAAATGATGCCGTAACCCCGCCAAAAGTAGGGTCTGTTAGCACTGGGAAATAGGGCAATTTATGATCTGCCAAATGCGTGAGTTTGGCTTGCACCTTGGCAAGCTGCATCAGAGAGTGGGCCGCCTCCATCATGCGGGCACCACCCGATTTGTTGATGAGAATATAAGGCGTCTTTTGCTTGATAGCGTAGTCTATGGCGCGTACAATCTTTTCACCCATCACAGAGCCCAGCGAGCCGCCTATGAATGCAAAATCCATAGCGCTTATCACCACAGGATGCCCATCTAGCGTGCCATACGCGCTGCGCAAAGAGTCTGTGAGTCCGGTGGCTTTCTGCATCTGCTTGAGCCTATCAGTATATTTTTTAGAGTCTTCCCAATTCAGGGGATCCTGGCTAGTCACATTTTTGTCAAGCTCTTTGTATTTGCCGTCGTCAAACAGTATTTTGAAATACTCTTCAGACCCAATTTTCACGTGAAAATCATCCTCAGGGCTCACATATGCATTGGCCTCCAGTTCCTCGGTTTCTATGATTTTGCCCGATGGGGTTTTGTACCACAAACCTTTAGGAGTGTCCTTTTTCTCCTCGGTTTTAGTTTGAATATTTTGCTTAGAGCGTCTGAACCATGCCATACTAATTCCAAATTGGTTGAATGGGTAAAAGTACAAAATGATTTTAATTTCCATCCACAGCATTTTTTTCAAAAATTTCCCCAAAAGCCGGACATCTGAAATACTTACACTATTTTTGCAAGCTTGGATACTCAAATTTTTCATCAAGATTTTGCGCACAAGACCACCGGAGATTTGGTGCTCACCATTGGTATGTTTGATGGAGTGCATATTGGCCACAAAGCCGTTTTGCAGCAGTTGCGTCAGCTAGCACAGCAGAGCAATGCCGGCACAGCCATCCTCACCTTCAGCCCGCACCCAAGGCAGGTTTTGCAGAAAGATGTAGGAATAAAACTGCTCACCCTACAGAGCGAAAAATTCCCCAAACTCTGCACACTAGACATAGATTATATATACGAGCAGCGGTTTGATCTCCCTTTTTCACGCCTCACGGCAGAAGACTTTGTACATGAGATTTGCCTGCAGCAGATAGGCATGACCACGCTGGTCATAGGCCATGACCACCAGTTTGGCAAGAATCGCGAAGGCGATTTTGCGCATCTGCAAGAGCTTTCAGAGAAATACGGATTCCGCCTGGTGCGCGCCCATGCCATAGAGTTAGACGGCAAACCCGTGTCATCTACCAAGATCAGAAACGCCTTGCAGCAGGGCAATCTAGACTATGCACACCGCGCTTTGGGCTACAATTACCACTTCAGTGGACGCGTGATTCATGGAGACAAAATTGGCAGAAAACTCAACTTTCCCACCATCAACCTGCAAGTGCACCCCAACAAACTTTTGCCCAAAAACGGCGTATATGGCGTGCAAGCAAGCATAGCCGGCCGCCAATATTATGGCGTCATGAACATGGGTTCGCGCCCGAGCCTTTCACAAGAAGAGTATCGCATAGAGGTGTATGTATTTGATTTTGAAGAGGATGTGTATGATCAAGAGGTGCAAATCACACTCATGGCACGACTGCGTGACGAGCAAAAGTTTGCAGACCTCACAGCACTCCAATCACAGATAGCCAAAGACGTATCCCAGTTCAGGCAAATGATTTCTTGAGTTTGAACCCTATAAATCCTTACTAGTTTTAATAAATTTTTTTTTTGGGCGGCCCCCTTTTCCGGTCAAAATTCGGCCGAGCATTTTAAATACTTTTTTTGAAATGAAAACCGTTTTTATTTCTGCTAAACGATTATAAAATTGCCCGGAAAAGCGTCGGTGTCCGGCAACAAGTACGCAGTGGCAGCGTGGCAGTCAGGCGGCAAAAAAGTTTTTCCGCAGGGGCTACAAACCTTTTTTGCCGGCTTCCTGCAACACGCCACCCCTTTGCGGGCTTTTATCCCTACCACCTGCCGCGGCTCGCTGCCTGCGAGAGGTCTATAAATTTTGTGAAAATCTACCCGATCTGGCGCTCATTCACCAGAATTATCTCTTCTCATCTAAACCCGTTCATAATCAAGTACCCACACCAGAAAGTAGGAATCTATCATAGTGTAATAGGCAAAATAGCTACAGCTGGTTTGGTTATCCGTGATCCAACAACGTATTTTTTCGCCCTCTGCCAAGTTGAAAGATTCAACACGATAATGGTGCAAAAAATTCCACAAACTGCCACCATTTATCTTATACAAACCTTCTTTTATTCCCCAAATCACATGTAAAAAGTCATATTCCTGCTCATTTTGTGGTATCCACTCAGCCTCATCCGGGCGTATAAACTTGCGGCGTATGTTGAGAATCTTGTCATTGCGGCGCATTTCTATATCTATACCTATAGTGAAACTGCTCACACCCACAGACACCATCTCATAAGAGTGTGTGATAGAGATGTGCTTTTTTTGTTGCAAATAGGGCTTGCCACGCTGATCATAGTACAGGTCATCATCTATCTCCAGCTCTTGCATACACGCACGTAGACCCAGATATTCCTTGCCCTGCTTGGGCTTCATAGAGTGGAATTTTTCCAGTCTTTCGGGGCTCAGATTCAGCAAATCCAGCAATTCTTCAACACTCTCTGTTACGTGCCATGTGACAATTCTTGTAAACGGATCTTGAAAGCTATCAACTATAGGCATTGGGCTCAACTAAACTTTTAAAAATTTGTACCTTTGCAGTTTATTTCCAATTTTTATAACGAAGATAGTAAAATGGCAACAGAAACTACCTATATACCCTACAAAGTAAAGGATATATCACTTGCAGATTATGGTCGCAAAGAGATAAAACTAGCTGAAGCAGAAATGCCGGGTCTCATGGCTTTGCGTGAAGAATTTGGTGCGTCAAAACCCTTAAAAGGCGCTCGCATAGCAGGTTGCTTGCACATGACCATACAGACAGCGGTACTCATAGAAACTCTTGTAGAGCTTGGTGCTGAGGTTACGTGGAGTAGTTGCAATATATACTCTACCCAAGACCATGCAGCAGCTGCCATAGCAGCGGCGGGCATAGCCGTATATGCATGGAAGGGTATGACAGAAGAAGAATTTGACTGGTGTATAGAGCAAACGCTCTTTTTTGGTGAAGAAAGAAAACCACTCAACCTCATCTTGGACGATGGTGGTGACCTTACCAACATGGTGCTAGACAGATATCCGGAGCTGATAGAGGGTATCAATGGCTTGTCTGAAGAAACAACTACGGGTGTACACCGCTTGCTAGAGCGCATGAAAAATGGTACACTGCCTATGCCGGCAATAAATGTAAATGACAGTGTTACCAAATCCAAGTTTGACAACAAATATGGTTGTAAAGAGTCTGCTGTAGATGCTATACGCCGAGCTACTGACGTCATGATGGCGGGTAAAGTAGCTGTGGTAGCAGGCTATGGTGATGTTGGGAAAGGTACTTCTGCCAGTTTGCGTGGTGCAGGTGCACGTGTGATTGTTACAGAGATTGATCCTATATGTGCTTTGCAGGCTGCAATGGATGGTTTTGAAGTGAAAAAAATGGATGATGCTGTAGAAGAAGCAGATATCATAGTCACTGCTACCGGCAACAAGGACATCATCAAAGAAAGACATTTCAGAAAAATGAAAGACAAAGCCATCGTGGGCAACATTGGCCACTTTGACAATGAGATAGATATGGCTTGGCTGAACAATACGTATGGCGACACCAGAGATGAGATAAAACCTCAAGTAGATTTATATACTATTGATGGCAAGGAAGTGATAATCTTGTCTCAAGGTAGGTTGATGAACCTAGGCAACGCCACAGGGCATCCTTCTTTTGTAATGAGCAACTCGTTTACCAACCAGACCTTGGCGCAAATAGAACTTTGGACGCGTAGAGATCAGTATGAAAACAAGGTGTATGTGTTGCCAAAGCATTTAGACGAAAAAGTAGCGAGATTGCACTTAGCCAAAATAGGTGTAGAGCTAGATGTACTATCAGAGGAGCAAGCCAATTATATTGGCGTAGAAGTACAAGGTCCGTACAAATCTGATGAGTATCGATACTAAAAGCAATATTCTTTAATATTCTGAAAAACAATAAAAGCCCGTCGCGCAGCGACGGGCTTTTTTATGCTATTATTTGCCTATCTGTTGCACCTTTTCAGTGATTGAAACTTTTTCTGGCGAAGCCGGAAAAAGTTGAGGCAGGGATTGCAGCGGTATCCCGCAAAGGACTGTGGCCTGGCAAAATACAAGCAGACCGGGTTGCGCCAATAAGCAGCAATGCCTACTCTATGTGGACTCTAAGGTTGGCCAAGAGTAGGTAGTGCGTGCGGCCAAACCGTGTCTGCGCAGATTTTTTGCGGCCACAGGACTGCGGAATACAAGCGGAAAGCCCGGTCTCATGCTGGAATTTGGCCTTGGCGAAGCCGCCAAATTCCAGCATGAGAGCCTCCCCAAAAAAAATAAAAATTATTAATTAATCGGCTAAGTAATTCACGCCTTGCTTTTGCAATGTTCTGCGCACCTGGATGGCGTAGTATATGAGGTATGCAAAGCAGAGGACGCCTACTATATAGCTTACTTGTATGGAGTGATGGTCTGCCACAAAGCCTTGCAATAGACTGATCCAGGCTCCACCCATAATCATCATGATGAGAAAACTACTTCCTTGATTGGTGTGTTTGCCCAAGCCGGCAATGGCTAAGGTGAAGATGCATGGCCAAAGTGTACTACAGAATAATCCTACAGCTATGATGGCGTATGCACTGACCATGCCGGTGCTCACCATGCCTATGAAAAGGGCGAGTATGCCTGCTCCGGAGTAAATCATGAGCATACGTGCGGGATCGCCTTTGCTCAATAGGTCAGCTATAATGAGCAATACTATGATGATGGCATAAAGCAGGAATTGTTGCCAGTTGTGCCCGCTGATGGCGGTGACGATGAGAAATACGGCAAATGCTATGTAAGGCGCTATGAATTTGAGTATTTTGGTGGTACGATCTGCCAGACCTAGTGCTTCTACAGCGCCTCCCCAGCGGCCTATCATCATGCTGGCCCAGTATAGCGCTACATAGGGTGCGGCTTGTTTGGTAGTGAAATTGAGCTCTTGATGTAGAAATTCCGGAAGATTGGCCACGGTGGATACTTCTACACCTACGTACACAAAAATGGCTATCATGCCCAGCAGCAATTGAGGGTAGGAGAGTGGTGAGTTGCGTGCCAAGGTGTGTCTGGTGGTATTGGCTTCTTCTTTGTGTTCTGTCTCTTTCTGGTCTGGGAGTTTGGAGAATTTGAGTATGACGGCAACGAGTATGAATGCTGCACCGATGATGAGGTAGGGGATTTTCACATTTTCTATGCGGGCCGCTTGATCTTCTGCATTGATGCTGCCAAATATGGCGTAGGCAACAAGTATGGGCGCGATGGTGGTGCCAAAATTGTTGATACCACCTGCCATGGTGAGTCTTTGTGATCCTGTTTTGGGACTGCCCATGAGCACGGAAAGTGGATTGGCTACGGTCTGCTGCAAGGAGAATCCTAGGCCTACTACAAATAGCGCGGTGAGCATGAGCTCTATGGATCGGAAATTGGCTGCTGGATAGAATATCAAAGCACCTAATGCTGAGATTGAAAGACCTAGTATGAGTGAGTTTTTGTAGCCCAAGATGTGAATGAGGTCTTTTTTGAGCAATTTTGATATGCCCATATAGATCAAGGAACCTATGGTATAGGCTATGTAGAAAGCAAATACTACGAAAAGGCTTTGAGTTTGGGAAAGGTTGAATTCGTTTTTGAAAACGGGAATGAGGATGTCATTGCTGGAAGCTACAAAACCCCAAAAAAAGAATACGGAGATGAGCGGTATAAATTGCCCCCAATTGGTGTTGGCTTGCATGTGTGATGTGTTATATGCGTAAATGTAGCCAAAATTTGCTTTGATGCAAGCGTTTGTGTTTTGTACAGAGTTTTTCCGGCTATTTGCTATATCATCTTTCGAGTCTTGGCGTATTCTGCAAGGTCTTTTATGTCTGCCGGGATTTCGCCTTCAGCGAGTTGTTCCGGGTTGAGCCCGCTTTCTATGACATATTCTTGTAGCATAGGTGTCTGCTGAATGTGTGAAGCCAGATCGCTTAATTTATCCTGAAAATCTAGGTGATAGTCTTCATCTAGTGCTTGGATTTGCCGAAGTGTTCTGAATAGGCGAGCGGTAAAGTATTTGTTGAAGTCTTGATAGGTATGAGCGTTGGCAAAGTGGAATCTTGGACGATATTGTTCCATGATTTCTGTGAGTATGAGAAGATTGAGCCAAGGCTCACCAAACTTGTCGGTGGTGACCCGCACATGCCTATTGATGATTCCACTGGCTTTGCGCATTTTTTTGACAAGCAGATAGGGATAGAAGTATTCTCCTTTTTTGGGTTTGAGCATACCGGGTATTTTTTCTTCTATCTGCAAACGATAGTGGTCTGCGGTGTTGTGATCTACTTGCTCAAAGTAGATTTTCTCTGTAAGAATCTCGTCAAAGCGGAGCAACCTAATGAGCAGCTTGTCTTTTTCTTTTTCAGGCAGGGCTTTGACTGCGGCTTTGAATACCGGGTCTTGTAGGATTTTCATGTTTTTCTGCTAAAGGTGTTGACTGGCTGAAATTATTGCAGTGTAATATCTTGATTGCCAGTGGTGATATGACCTATCACCCATGCATCTTCACCTTTTTCTTGCAAGGTTTTGAGGGCTGCTTCTTGATTTTCAGCACTCACCACTACTACCATGCCTACACCCATGTTGAATGTTCCATACATTTCTCGCTCTTCTATGCCCGCTCTTTTTTGTAATTCAGACATGATTTCAGGCACACGCATACTGGAAAGTTTTATGTGGGCACTCGTGTTTTTCGGCAAGATTCGTGGGACGTTTTCAATGATTCCACCTCCGGTGATGTGTGCAATGCCTTTCACTTCTACTTGCTCTATGAGATGCATGATGCTGTTCTGGTATAGTCTGGTGGGTGTGAGTAGTGTTTCGTATATGGGTTTGCCATTGAATTCTTCTTTGTAGTCTGTGAAAACCTTGCGCACCAATGAAAATCCGTTGCTATGAAAACCACTGGATGGCAGAGCTATGACTACGTCGCCTTCTTGAATCTTTTTACCATCTATTATGTTTTCACGCTCTACTGCGCCTACACAAAATCCAGCAACATCATAGTCACCAACTTGATACATTCCAGGCATTTCTGCTGTTTCACCACCAATGAGTGCACATCCTGTTTCTTTGCACGCCTGAATGATGCCGCCAATGATTTCTGCTGCTACTTCACTGTCTAGTTTGCCACAAGCCAGATAATCCAGGAAAAACAAAGGCTTGGCGCCATGACACAATATATCATTGGCACACATGGCAAAGCAATCTATGCCAACAGTATCATATTTTTCAACATCCAAGGCTATGCGTAGCTTGGTGCCAACACCATCTGTACCGCTTACGAGCACTGGGTTTTTGTAGCCTTGCAATGCGTAAAACGCACCAAAACTTCCGATTTCATTGAGAACGTTTTCATTGTGGGTTTCTGCAACTCCGGCTTTTATGCGTGAAACGGTTTTGTAGCCTTCATGTTTATCTACTCCAGCTTCTTTGTATGTTGACATGTTGATACTTATTAACGAAGATTATGCAATATAATTTATTTTTTGGCAATGCATCAAGCATTGCGCTTAGGTAATCACTCTAATTTGCGATCGGGCTGCACGGGATATTTACCGGTGAAGCATCCAAAGCAGTGATTTTCTGATTGTAATAATTGTATGAGATTGGGCACGGTAAGGAAGTCTAAGCTATCTACGTCTAGATATTCTCTGAGTTCTTCAATGCTTTTGTTGGCAGAAATGAGGTCTTTTTTTGTAGGCATATCTATACCTAAAAAGCAAGGAGAAACTATTGGCGGTGAAGCGCTTCGAAAATGTATTTCTTTGGCTCCCGCATCTTTCAAGATTTTGATCAGAAGTTTGCTGGTTGTACCTCGCACGATACTATCATCCAAGATTACCAGCCGCTTGCCTCTTATTTTGTGTGCAATAGGGTTGAGTTTGAGATTTACCACTCTTTCGCGCATTTCTTGTGTAGGAACAATGAATGAGCGGCTCATATACCTGTTTTTCACCAAAATAGGCTCAAAAGGGATTCCACTTGCTTCTGAATAGCCTATGGCAGAAGGTACGCCGCTGTCTGGTACTCCAATGACAGCATCTGCTTCTATGGGTGCTTGCTCATAAAGCATGCGCCCACTTTTCACTCTCAGATCATAGACTTCCTTGTCTTCCAATACAGAATCGGGTCTTGCGAAATATATATACTCAAATGCACAGAGTCTTCTTTTTGCCGCTTCTGCAAATTGATAAGATTTAACACCTTCTTCTGTGCAAACAACGATTTCACCCGGTTCTAAATCTCTAACAAATGTAGCACCTACGGCATCTAGTCCACATGATTCTGAGCTGAAAACTACAGTGTGGTCATCTAATTTGCCCATGCACAAAGGCCGAATGCCATTGGGGTCTCTGAAAGCTGCCAATTTTCCCTTTACAAGTAACAAAACGCTATATGCGCCATTGATATGCTTAGCTACTTCGCGCACGGCATCTTGCACCTCCATGTCTGCATGATACTGTATGGCTCGTAGCATGACTTCTGTGTCTGATGTCGCAAGAAATGGAAGATCTTCTGCCTTTAATTTTTCACGCAAATCATCTATCCCAACAAGATTACCATTGTGTACAATAGAAAAGTACGGTTTTGCATAGCGATTGATGGCATACAGAGGTTGTATATTTTTGGAACTTGCTCCACCTGCAGTTGTGTATCGCGTATGGCCAATAGCAGCATTTCCTTGAAATTTTTCTACATCATCTATGGTGCGGAAAACATCAAGCACCAAACCGTTGTTCTTGGCTGTGTGCAATTCTCCGTTTTTGAGTACGGTAACTCCACAAGCTTCTTGACCGCGATGTTGCAAGGCAAACATCCCAAATTGCATGATGGAAAAAGTATCTATGTTTTGCGTGCTGTAAACGCCAAAAATCCCGCACTCTTCTCCCCAGCCTTTTGGATTTACAAGTGCTTTGTCTAAACTATCTTTTGGAAACATTTTTTGTTTTTTAAGCCGTCTTCAGAGCTTTCACAAGGCGGTCGTGGACTTCATGATAAGCCTCGCTCACATCACCTAAATCTCTTCTGAATCTATCTTTGTCTAATTTTTTTCCTGTTTCTCTGTCCCACAATCTACAAGTATCCGGGCTAATTTCGTCAGCCAAAATTATTTTGCCATCACTTGTTTTACCAAATTCGATCTTGAAATCGGCAAGGATGAGATCTGCGCGTAAAAACAATTCTTTGAGTATTTCATTGATACGGTCAGTGATTTGATACAACTCTTCAAGTTCTTCATAGGTTGCTGCACCCAGTAGTACTGCATGATGATCATTGATGAGCGGATCGCCGAGTTCGTCTTTTTTGTAGCACAGGTCAAATATGGTATGCGGTGACTTTGCACCTTCTTCCAAGCCCAGTCTTTGAGCCATGCTGCCGGCAACATAGTTGCGCACAACCATTTCCAGAGGTATGATATCTACCTTCTGCACCAGCTGTTCGCGCTCATTCAATTGTTCAATGAAATGATTTGGCACGCCTTGCTTGTCCAAATGTTGGTATATAAGCGTAGAAATAGCATTGTTCATGGCACCTTTATCTGCCACAGAACCTTTTTTCTGAGCATTGAAAGCTGTGGCATCATCCTTAAAATATACTAATACCTGTTCCGGGTTTTCTGTGCGAAATATCTTTTTCGCTTTACCTTCATACAACATTTCAAGATTTTTCCTTTCCTCTTGTGTGCTCATAAAATTTACTGATAAGATCTATTGTTTTCTATAAATTCTGTAGGATTTGCATATCCTTTGGTGTCTTCACCGACGCCGTTGCCAATGGGCAAATCTATGGTTGTACGTATCTCCAAGTACAATTGTGTAGGTACTTTGCCGCTGGCATTGCCCATGGTTGCTATTTTGTCTCCTCTTTTCACATATTCACCTTGTTCCACCAAAATAGAATCACAATGTGCATATAGAGATTCTATAAGTTCGCCGGTTGGCAGGTTGTGCACAATGCGTATTACTCTACCCCATTCTCCACCTAAATCTTCGGCTAAAACCACAAATCCATGACCTATGCTATAAACTGAATCGCCAAAATGCTTGTTGCCACCTTTCTCACCGTTCCATTGCTCACCCAAGAAATTTTCTTGTCCAAATGACTTTTCCTTTACATAGCCTTTAGCATCGGGCTTGCCCACTGGGAAATCAAAGCCGTTGGCTACATAGGCCGGATCAAAGGCCACATCTACCACGGTGGTTTTCACCTCATTAGATTCTGTAGGATGTACCACCTCTTTTGTGGGTTTGAAAGTAGTATCCTCCACATTCACCTCCTTGGTTTTGGTGCATGAGAAGATTACTGTTGTCAACAGCAAAATAATAAATATGTGTGGATTGTATTTCAAAAAAGATTATTTAAAGTATTCTACGCCGTTTTTGAATATATTCATAAACACAGCATCCGGTATATTTTTCAGCAAACCTTCACGATAACGCTCAGGGTGGCCCATTCTTCCAAAAATTCTACCGCTGATATCTGTAATACCTTCTATTCCAAAAACACTGCCATTTGGGTTAAATGGCATATCCTGCCCTATATTACCATTCAGATCTACATATTGCGTGGCAATTTGCTGGTTGGTAATCAACTCCATAAGACCTTTTTCGTTTACCACAAATCTACCCTCACCATGTGACGCCGGAATGCGATACACTTCATCCTTCATCTCATAAAGCCATGGTGATCTCGCGTTGTACACCTTCACATCTACCATCTGAGAGATGTGTCTGCCTATGTGGTTGTGCGTGAGCGTTGGCGAATCTTCATCCAAGTCACGGATTTCTCCATAAGGCAACAAACCAGATTTCACTAAGGCTTGGAAGCCGTTACAAATCCCCAAAATCAAACCATTGCGTTGTATCAAATCATGTACTGCATCTTTGATTTTGCTATTCTTCAATACCGAAACTATGAATTTTGCTGAACCATCCGGCTCATCACCTGCACTAAATCCTCCGGGGAGCATCAATATTTGTGCTCGTCTTATTTCGTAGGCTAGTTTATCTACAGACTGTTGCAAATGCGCAGGCGTTAGATTATTGAAAATGAAACTATTCACTATAGCATTTTCTTCTTCAAAGACCTTTTGTGTTTCATACTCACAATTGGTTCCTGCAAAAATTGGCATAGCTACAACAGGCCTCACAATACCCGTGGTATGTGGCGCATGCTTGTGTGCAATGGTAGCAGAGATTTCGCTGCGATCTGCATCTTGGACTACGTTTGCGGCATGAGTAGGGAATATGGATTCCAAAGGTTTTTTCCAATGCGGAATCAGGTCATTTATATCAACCTCAGCACCATTTATGTACATTTTGTGGTCAAAGGTCACAGAGCCCAGCATCAAAAAGTCATCCAACTCTTCTGTGCATTCAAAAAGGATACTACCGGGACTCATATGATACCAATCACCCGTATAGCTGATGTCCACTCCAATCTCGTTGCCAAAGCAACTCATGGCCAGCGCTGTGGCCAATCCACCTTCGCCAACTATTTGAGCGGAGATTATCACCTTATCTTCAATGAGTTTATGTATGCGTTGGTAGGCCTTGGTAAGAGATTCGTAATTGGGCATTCCGTCAGCCAATGCTTCATGGCGGTAGTAGCCTATAAGATTTTTAGAGCGTTTGAACTCAGGTGAAATCACATTTTCCAGCTCAGCCGTACACAAAGCAAATGAAATGAGCGTAGGTGGTACATGATGTTCACCAAAAGTGCCAGACATACTGTCCTTACCACCTATAGCGGCTACCTCAAATCCCAATTGCGCATCTAGCGCTCCAAGCAGAGCCCCAAGCGGTTTGCCCCAGCGAGTGGCATCTTGTCCCAGTCTTTCAAAATACTCTTGAAAGCTCAGACGCACTTTGCGGTAATCACCACCGCTCGCCACCAATTTGGCTATGCTCTCTACTACAGCATAGGCACCACCCAGTAGCACATTCTGCTCAGAAATTTTTGGTAGATAGCCCCAACTTGCCATACTCACCGTAGTACAATCTCCATGCAAAGCAGGAAGCGTTTGCGCACTGCTTAGCGCAGGCGTTAACTGGGTTTTGCCACCTAGCGGCATCAAGACTGTAGTTTGCCCCACAGTACTGTCAAATTTTTCTATTAATCCTTTTTGTGAAGCTACATTTAAGTTTTTGAGAGCCGCAATCAATTTTGCTTCTGTAAACTCATCATCATATTCTTGTGCCAGCGATTGAGTTTCTACTCGCGCTATAGCCTTTTTAGAGCAGCCGGCAGAGTTCAGAAACTCCCTGTCCAGGTCTATTATAGCCCTGCCTTGATGATATAGTTGCAATCTATTGCTGTCTGTAACTTCACCTACTTGCAATGCCAGCAGATTTTCTGTTTCTGCCAAGTGCACAAATCTTTCTACATCTTCAGGTCTTAAAACCACCGCCATACGCTCTTGCGACTCAGAAATAGCCAATTCTGTTCCGCTCAATCCATCATATTTCACTGGCAGTAAATCTAGGTTTACCCGTACACCATCAGCTATTTCGCCAATGGCTACTGAAACCCCACCTGCTCCAAAATCATTTGATTTTTTTATCAGTCTCGTCGCTTCCGGGTTGCGGAAAAGTCTTTGGATTTTTCTTTCCTGCACCGCATCGCCCTTTTGCACCTCAGAACCCATAGTTCCCAGCGCATCCAGCGTTTGCGTTTTAGAAGAACCCGTAGCACCTCCAACACCGTCACGTCCGGTTTTGCCACCCAATATCACTATAGTATCCCCTGCAACAGGCGCGTGCCTTTCTATCCAATCCACTGGTGCAGCACCTACCACAAATCCTACCTCCATGCGTTTAGCCTTATAGCCTTCATGATAGATTTCAGAAACGTGTGTTGTAGCAAGCCCAATCTGGTTTCCATAAGAGGAGAAGCCATTGGCAGCCTCTTTAGTGATTTTTCTTTGTGGGAGTTTACCTTCCCAAGTTTCGTCAATTGATTCTAATGGATTGCCGGAACCGCTCACGCGCATAGCTTGGTACACAAATGCACGTCCACTCAACGGGTCGCGTATAGCACCACCCAAGCAAGTAGAAGCACCCCCAAAAGGCTCTATCTCTGTAGGGTGATTGTGAGTTTCGTTTTTGAAAAGCACATACCACGCCTCCTTTTTGCCATCTACGGTAGCATCTACACGTATGGTGCAAGCGTTGATTTCATCCGTGATCACCCAATCTTCCATCAACCCGCGAGATTTGAGATGCTTGGCAGCAATAGTGCCAAGATCCATCAAGCTTATAGGCTTGTTTTGACGGTTTAGCGCACCTTTTATCTCCAAATATTTCTCAAAAATATACTCCAGTCTACCTTTGTGAGAACCCGCAAATTCTATTTCTGTGAGCTCTGTGAAAAATGTAGTATGTCGGCAGTGATCGCTCCAATAAGTGTCAAGCGCTTTCAGTTCCGTTTCAGTAGGGTTGCGAGACTCTGAGTAGAAATATTTCTGAATATATATCAAGTCATCTAGCCCAAAAGAGAACCCCCAATCCTTGTGCATGTCTGCCAAAGCAGCCTCATCCATCTGCAAAAATCCTTCTACATCTGCCACCTCTGTGACTTCTGCAGAAGCAGGATATTCAAGGATTTCAAGATTTTTCTCACGAGCCTCTACCGTGTTTATCAAATAGTCTGATATAGCGGGTGCATCTTCCACGCTCAAGTTGTTAAAGGCATATAGCACCGCAGAGCGTATGCGCACATCTGCCTTACCTGTGATCAGGCTGGCCGCCTGCATAGCACTATCAGCCCGCTGGTCATACTGCCCGGGTAAAAACTCCACCGCAAGCATATGATCATACTCGCTCAAGTCTGGAAAATCTCTGTGCACAATATCTGTCACAGGGTCTGCCAGCACCTTTTCTATAGCTTGCAGAGCGGCAGCGTCAGATTGCGTAAAAATATCATATACTATAAATGCTTTGGCCTGAATTTCCGGTACTATTAGTTGCAATTCTTGCGTCAAGTTTTGGCTAAGCCCGTCAAATTCCGGTTTTTTTTCAATAAAAAGGCGTTGATTCATCCCTTAAAATTTCGCTATTGGTAAGATGGGTAAAGATACGTATTCGCGGCGTAGCATAAAAGCCGTGAGTAATCCAAAGTTTTGTTAACTTTTCAACACTTTCAAGGCTATGCGCTTAGGCAAGATATCTCATTTTTTTTATTTGGGCGGCACCCTATCGGGTCGGTGTCCGGCAACAAGTCCGCAGCGGGAGAGTGGCAGTCAGTAGCCCAAAAAGTTTTTCCGCAGGAGCTCCAAACCTTTTTGGTCTGCTTCCTGCAGCACTCTCCCGCTTTACGGGCTATTATGCCTACCACCTGCCGCAGACCAGCATTGTGGCCAACTCATCTGTTAGGTTTTTTAAATTAATTACGTGAATGCGGTGGTAGTGCGTTTTGCTTTCCGGAAAATGGTTTGCGTGACACGCGATACGGGCGTAGCCGAAAATGACCAAGAAAAATTAGAAATTCAATCTAGAGGGCATTCCGGCGCAGCCAAAACCCGCAAAGGCTGGTAAGCTTACAAAAAAGGAGTAATGAGGGTTGGATGCCTCAGGAAAACCGAAGTACGACATTTTTTTGCGCTTGCCAGCCTGCGGCTTTGTAGTCGAAGACCGACCCAGCCCATTTTTTGGTCATTGAAAAAAATCATAGAAATTCCCAAAAATTATGAGCTGGGGATCGCCCAAAAAATAAAGGGCTTGTAGGTAGTTAGAATAGTGATTGGTTGTAGGTGCATGCTTGAATTTGTAACTTTGCAACTTTGAAAATTTGATGCATGGAAGAGCAATCCATTGAGGTTTTTGGTGCTAGAGAACATAATCTGCAAGATATAGATGTGCGCATACCGCGGGATAGGCTGGTGGTAATCACCGGGTTGAGTGGTAGTGGCAAGTCTTCGCTGGCCTTTGATACGCTGTATGCTGAGGGTCAGCGCCGCTATATAGAGACTTTTTCTGCCTATGCACGGCAGTTGTTGGGAGGCATGGAACGCCCAGATGTGGACAAAATTGAAGGCTTGTCACCGGTGGTGGCTATAGAGCAGAAGACTACATCTAAGAGTCCGCGCTCTACAGTGGGTACAATTACGGAGATCTATGATTTTCTACGATTGTTGTATGCTAGAGTGGGAGTGCCGTACTCTTACGTGACCGGATTGCCAATGATTAGCTATACAGAAGATGAAGTGGTACAGCTGATTCAGAGCCGATTTAAGGGTAAGAAAATTGCTATACTAGCACCTGTGGTGCGTGCGCGGAAAGGTATTTACAGAGAATTGTTCTTGCAGATTGCCAAAAAGGGTTTTGCTGAGGTGCGTGTCAATGGTGAATTTACTGAAATAGAGGCAAATATGCAGCTAGATAGGTATAAGACACATGATATTGAGATAGTGGTTGATAAGTTGCGCCCGGATACTGGAGCATCTGAACCGCGCTTGAGAAATAGTGTAGAGTCTGCCATAGCACATGGTGATAATGTGCTGATAGTGTGGGACTATGAGAGTGGTGAAGAGCATTATTATAGCAAGGACTTGATGTGCCCTCAGTCTGGAATTTCTTATGCCTTGCCAGAGCCAAATACCTTCTCTTTCAATTCCCCAAAAGGGGCTTGCCCGGGCTGTAATGGTCTTGGTGTGAAAAAAGTAATAGATGAAGCTGCTGTGTTGCCGGAGCCGTCTATGAGTATTGCAAAAGGTGCGCTGGCACCGCTAGAAGAGATACGTCATCCTTCTTGGATGATGAAGCAAATCAATGCTATACTAGGTATGCATGGCAAAACAGATAAGGTGCCGTTTGCAGAACTACCGGAGGAGGCAAAAAAAGCTATACTCTATGGGCTGAAGGAAACAGTGGATGTGAAGTTGGAGTATGCCAGCGTGAAAAAAACCTATAAAATAGATTTTGAAGGGCTGATACCATACTTGGAGCGGGTAATCAATGATTCGGAAAATCCTAGATCTGGTGTTGTCTCACGTCGCTACTCAGAGCAAACGAAGTGTGAGGTATGCAATGGTAGTCGATTGAAAACGGAGTCAATGCACTTCAAAATTCAAGAGATGAGCATTGCGGAGGTTTCTGATTTGGGGTTTGCCCAATTAAAGGAATGGGTAGATGGATTGGAAGATAAACTAACTGACAAGGAAAATCTTATAGCTTCTGGCATTTTGCAAGAGATATCTACACGGATTTCTTTTTTGCTAGATGTAGGCTTGGATTATTTGCACCTCAGCCGTAGCAGCCGATCGCTGAGCGGAGGCGAAGCACAGCGTATACGTTTGGCTACGCAGATTGGAACGCAATTGGTCAATGTACTATATATACTAGATGAGCCCTCGATTGGATTACATCCAAGAGATAATACTCGATTGATAGCCTCATTGCAGAGTTTGCGTGATGTTGGGAATTCTGTGATAGTTGTAGAGCATGATGAGGAGATGATACGCCATGCAGATCATGTGATAGACATGGGGCCACTGGCGGGATACCGTGGCGGAAAGATTGTGTGGCAAGGTGAGCCACAGGATTTGCCAAAAGCAGAAACGCTTACAGCAGATTATCTGAATGGTGTGAAGAGTATAGAAGCACCTGAGACCAGACGCCAAGGCAATGGCAAGTGGTTGAAACTCACCGGCGCTACTGGCAATAATTTGAAGAATGTAACGCTGAAAATACCGCTGGGCACGCTCACTGTGGTGACTGGGGTTTCAGGAAGTGGAAAATCTACTTTGATAAATGAAACGCTGTATCCCGTGCTGAATCAGCATTTTTACAAGGCCATAAAAAAGCCTTTGCCGTATAAAAAATTGGAAGGTCTAGAACATCTAGATAAGGTGATAGACATAGATCAATCGCCCATTGGGCGCACACCACGCAGCAACCCTGCTACTTATACCAATTTGTTTTCTGATATCAGAAATTTGTTTGCCAACTTGCCAGAAGCGAAAATACGAGGTTATAAGCCGGGAAGATTCTCCTTCAATGTGAAAGGTGGGCGCTGCGAGAGCTGTGAAGGTGCAGGATTGCGTGTGATTGAAATGAATTTTTTGCCGGATATTTATGTGCATTGTGAAACTTGTCAGGGAAAACGTTTTAATCGTGAAACGCTGGAAGTGAGATATAAAGGAAAGTCTATAGCAGATGTGCTGGATATGTCTGTGCATGATGCGGTGGAGTTTTTTCAGCCGATCCCTTCTATACACAGAAGGATAAGCATGCTGCAAGAAGTGGGGCTGGGATATATAACGCTTGGGCAGCAATCTACCACTTTGAGCGGTGGAGAGGCTCAGCGTGTGAAACTGGCCACGGAGCTTAGTAAAAAACAAACAGGTAATACTATATATATATTAGATGAACCCACCACTGGTTTGCACTTTGAGGATGTACGTGTACTGATGGAGGTGCTACAACGATTGGTGGATCTGGGAAACACGGTGCTGGTGATAGAACATAATACGGATGTGATGAAAGTTGCAGACTATATTATAGACGTAGGCTTGGAAGGAGGTATGAATGGTGGTACTATAGTAGCAGAAGGCACTCCGGAACAGGTGATGAAAAGCCGCAAAAGCCATACAGCCAAATTCATCAAAGAGGCTCTGAGCAATTAGGTAGGATAAGTTACGCTTAGGAGACCTTTGAATAATTGATTTGAGAAAAAAAAATCGTCATTTGAACTAATTT
>JAUNRT010000059.1 GCA_030535475.1 Weeksellaceae bacterium
CAAGCCACTATTTTTTTTATTTTTTGGGAGGCTCACGGCAAAGCCGTGACCAGGTCATTGCGCTAAATCTTGTTCGCCTACACCCGCAAAACCTGCTTTTCTGGCACACTCTCGCGGATTAGCCGCGACCCGGTACCAGAAAAAGCGGTTTTGCATTGGGTGTATGCTTCACAAGGATACCGCGCATGCCCTTGCCTCGAAAGACGGAAATTGGGGCCTGCCAGCCCATAAGCCCACATTTGCCCCAATTCCGTCTTTCCCGCCTTCGGCGTATTAGTTTTTATATGAATAATGTGAATTTGCCTACTGCTTTTTCACCCAATTATCTCGCAAAGTCACAGTTCGGTTAAATATGAGCTCCTCATCACTGCTATCCTTATCCATAGTAAAATAACCAATACGCTGAAATTGAAACTTATCTCCCACCTTCGCATTGCGTAAAGATGGCTCAGCAAAGCCCTTTTCTACCACCAAAGATTCTGGGTTTACATGCTGCAAAAAATCAGATTCCTTGTCAGCATCAGGAGCTTCAGAGGTGAATAAGCGGTCATACAATCTGGCAGTAATTGGGACATTATGAGAAGCAGAAACCCAATGTAGTGTACCTTTCACCCTTCTTTCACTCTCAGGAGTGCCACTTCCACTTTTAGACAGTGGGTCATACTCCGCATATATAGTAGTAATTTCACCTGCATCATCATTCTCTACGCGCGTAGCCTTTACTATGTAAGCACCTTTCAATCTCACCTCGTTACCAATAGACAATCGGAAAAACTTCTTTGGAGCATCCTCCATGAAATCCTCTCTTTCTATATACAGTTCACGTGTAAAAGGCACCTCTCTCTCACCAGATTCCGCATCTTCAGGATTGTTTTCTACCACAATCTGCTCCACCTTAGCCTCTGGATAATTCTCGATGACAAGTTTCACAGGATTTATCACGGCAAAGACCCTCGGTGCAATTTTATTCAAATGTTCCCGTACAGAAAACTCCAGCAAAGACATATCGATCAGGTTATCCCTTTTAGCCACGCCGGCTTTTTCCCAAAAACTTATGATAGATTCAGGTGTAAAACCTCTTCGGCGCATCCCGGAAATTGTGGACATTCGCGGATCATCCCATCCACTCACCACACCCTCATCTACCAGTTTTTTCAACTTACGCTTACTGGTTATCATATAGCTTACATTACCTCTGGCAAACTCGCGCTGTTTGGGTGTGAAATCTTGTTCATCACTCACCTGCTCTACATACCAATTATATAAAGGCCTGTGATTTTCAAACTCCAAAGAACAAAGAGAATGCGAAATTCCTTCTATAAAATCGCTTTCACCATGCGCCCAGTCATACATTGGGTAAATTTTCCAAGCATCTCCAGTGCGGTGGTGCACCTTATTCATCACTCTATACATCACGGGGTCACGCATATTCATATTTGGCGACGCCATATCTATTTTAGCACGTAGCACATGTTCCCCTTCTCCTACTTCACCACTTCTCATTTTTTCAAAAAGACGCAAATTTTCTTCCACACTTCTATTACGGTATGGGCTTTCTACACCAGGCTCAAACGGAGTCTTTCGTTGTTCTGTTATTGCCTCAGAAGATTGATCATCTATATAGGCTTTACCTTGTTTTATCATCTCTACAGCCCACTCATACAGCTGTTGAAAATAATCAGATGCAAATCTCTCTTCATCCCATTCAAAACCCAGCCAAGCCACGTCCTCACGTATTGCATCTACATACTCCTGCTCTTCTGCCTCAGGGTTGGTGTCATCAAAGCGTAAGTTTACGGGAGCAGAGTATTTCTTACCTAATCCAAAGTTGATGGCAATAGCCTTTGCGTGTCCTATGTGTAGATATCCATTTGGCTCTGGTGGAAATCGGAAGCGCAATTTATTCACATCCAATCCTTTAGCCAAATCATCCTCTACAATTTGCTCCAAGAAATTGAGCGATTTTGTATTTTGTTCCATAAAAATTTATCAGGGAGTGCAAAAATACACATTATAGTATATGTATAGAAGAAAAACATCAATAGTGACGATGTAATTAATTTATATTGGGTCTAAATTATCTGTGAAATGCAATTTGTGACCAAAGTCATATAATTATAGTGATATGGGTTTTGTACATTTGCTTGCCGTATGGGAATCATATTTCTTATGATTATGGTCAGTGTCTCTTTGGCGCTGGTTTTTCTGATATTGTTCTATATCGGCACAAAGAAAGGCCAGTTCGATGAAGGAGAATCGCCAGCTATACGTATGTTAAAAGATGATAATCAAACAAAAGAAAAGTAGTTATGCAATTGCAAACCTTTTACTATGACAACAAAGTTGTAAAGTACTTTTTGTACGCCACAATTTTTTGGGGTATCACAGCATTCCTATTAGGCGTTACTGTCGCCACACTCCTATTCTTCCCGTCTTTACCGGAATACCTTTTCGGGACAGATGATGCAGATGTAGGATTTAGTCTTTTCGGTTCTACTATAGACGGATTGACCAACTCACAAGGTACATTTGGCTACGGTAGATGGCGTATGTTGCACACCTCTGCGGCTATTTTTGCCTTTGTCGGTAACAGTATCTTTGCAGGAGTATATTATTCATTGCAACGACTTCTCAAAGCCAGAACTAATGACACGCTCAGCTGGATCAATTTCTGGGGCTGGCAGTTGTTGATAGTTCTTGTTGTTGTTTCATTCCTATTTGGTTTCAATTCTTCAAAAGAATACGCTGAGCACGAGTGGCCACTTGATATACTTATCGCAGTGATTTGGATAGTATTTGGGGTCAATATGTTCCTTACTATTGCCAAAAGAAGAGTAAAACACCTATACGTTGCCATTTGGTTTTATATCGCAACATGGATAGGTATTACCATGCTACACGTATTCAATAACTTAGCAATACCTGTAGACTGGAATGTTTTTGCTCCAAAATCATACTCTGTTTATGCAGGTGTACAAGATGCACTAGTACAATGGTGGTATGGACACAATGCAGTAGCATTCTTCCTTACTACACCAGTATTAGGTCTCATGTATTATTATTTACCAAAGGCTGCAAACAGACCTGTATTCTCATATAAGCTATCTATTATACACTTTTGGTCACTTATATTTGTATATATCTGGGCAGGACCACACCACTTGTTATACACCGCCCTTCCGGGTTGGGCACAAGCGTTAGGTACAGGTTTTTCTATCATGCTTATTGCGCCATCTTGGGGTGGTATGTTAAATGGACTTTTGACTCTACGTGGAGCATGGGATAAAGTAAGAGAAGATCCAGTTCTTAAATTCTTTGTAGTTGCCGTTACTTGTTATGGTATGGCAACATTTGAAGGACCAATGTTGGCAACAAAAACGCTCAACAGAATCGGACACTTTACAGACTGGGTTATTGCTCACGTACACGTTGGTGCTCTAGGTTGGAACGGCTTCATGGCGTTTGGGATCATATATTGGATTATTCCAAGAATTTTCCAAACAAAACTGCACTCGAGAAGTATGGCCAATGCGCATTTCTGGCTAGGAACTTTAGGTATAGTATTCTATGCCATCCCAATGTACATTGCCGGATGGACACAAGGTTTGATGTGGAAGCAGTTCAATCCGTCTGGTACAATGACTTATTCCAACTTCCTTTTGACAGTTGATGAAATTATTCCTTACTATGTATTGCGTGCCATCGGTGGAACTCTCTACCTTACAGGTGCTATTTTGATGGCAATTAATATCGCCAAAACAGTTGCCAAAGGTTCAGAAGTTCAAAATGAAGAAGCTCAGGCTCCTGCACTTGGCAGAGTAAGCAAAGCACGTGGTAAAGAAGAACAAGTTCACCCTTGGTTAGAGAGAAGACCTCTTCTACTATCACTTTTAGCACTTCTTGCACTGGCAATTGGTGGTATAGTACAGATTGTACCTACATTGGTTGTAAAATCAAATATCCCAACAATTAGTAGTGTCAAGCCATATACACCATTAGAATTAGAAGGTAGAGACTTATATATACGTGAAGGCTGTAATGCTTGTCACTCACAGATGATTCGTCCTTTCCGTGATGAAGTCAAGCGTTATGGAGAATATTCCAAAGCTGGTGAATACGTTTATGATCACCCATTCCTTTGGGGTTCTAAACGCACAGGACCAGACTTACACAGAGCGGGTGGCAAACGTACAGACTCTTGGCATTTCAAGCACATGTGGAACCCTCGCCAAACTTCACCAGGATCTATCATGCCTAGATATCCATGGCTCATAGCAAATACTCTCAACAGAGGTAGAACAGTAGATAAACTTAGAGCTATGACAGTGCTAGGCGTACCTTATGAAGAAAGCTTAGTGGAACAAGGAGCTGCATTTGCTCATATGGATGCACAAGCGGTTGCTATAGAAGAGAGAATCTTTGATGAGGCAACTGATATCAAGGAAATGTTTGATAGAGAAAGAGCAGAACAAGGAGAAAATTTTGTAGCTTTGAGAGATCGTGAAATCACTGCACTCATTGCCTATCTGCAAAGACTCGGTACAGACATTAGCGCAGATCAAACAGAAACTGCTAGTAACAACTAAATAAGAATATGCTCAAGTATTATAAAGAATATTTTTCAGCATTCCCAGGCGCGGAAATTTTTCAAGGAATCTTTCTTGCAGGATCTATTATATTCTTTGTTTGGGTAATTTACAAAGCTTTGAACAAGCCAAAAAACTATTATAAAGAGCAATCCGAACTTCCTTTGGAAGATGATGATTCATTCAAATTTTAAACTGATAGAAGATGAAACAACGCACACCCGGGTATATTTTAATTCCTATTGCACTTCTCATTATCTTAGGAGCGTTTATGATGGTGATACCTGTTACAGAAGTAGGACAGGACGGTTTGAAATATGTTCCCATCAATGCATGGAATCAAATCACCAATGTCCTTTCCTATTGGATCGTTTGGGTGGTTTTCTTTTTAGCCCTTATTATGCTTCTTGTACTCAATCAAATCAACAAAGTTGTTGAGCGCAAAAAGTTTGAAACCTTGCCACCTGAAGCGCAAGAGGCTTACCTCAATGACAAAAAAATAGGGTACATTAAGCGTCTCATCAAAAGTAGTGGTCAGAGACAATCAGAGGCAGAGGAAGAAGCAATCATCTTGGATCATGGTTTTGATGGTATCAAAGAATTAGATAATTCATTGCCACAATGGTGGGTTGCTATGTTCTACCTTGGTATGATTTATTGTGTCATTTATATCATAGCATATTTCACAACAGACTTTGCAGATCCTATTGTAGAGTATGAAAAAGAAACTGCACAGCTAGAAGCTGGATTTACTGAATGGATCCGCTCCAACGATATTGATGTAGATGGCGCCACCAATTTCTATGACGATGATCAAATATTAGAACAAGGTAAAGAGATTTACACCAATATCTGTGCTACTTGCCACCTTGCTACCGGTGGTGGAGCAGCAGGTCCAAACCTTACAGATGATGCTTGGATCAATCGTGTAGATGAAGACCTTTTCAGAAATATTTACAAGATTGTTTATGACGGATCTCCAAACAACCCTGCTATGCAAGCCTTTGGCCAGACCAAACAGCTTACAGGTCTAGATGTGCAAGCGGTTGCGTCATACGTATATTACATGAACCAAGTGTTAGAAAACGCAGACGGACTACCGGAACAAGGTGAAGTAGTACCGCAATGGTCTCAGGGTGGTGCTGCAACTGCACCGGCAACAGCTCCTAGTACTCAGCCAGCGGACGCCACACAAGATACTCCTTCAGATACACCTTCTACGGAAGATACTGCAAGACCAATAACAGATTATTCAGAGAGTCCTAGTACTACTCAATCTTCTCAGTAGATACTGTTTAGGAAGAAAACTTAACAATGCTCTGTTCACACAGAGCATTTTTTTTTTGATTCCTCTAATCCATATCCTATGTTGAACTTTCATATCGGAATCGAATGTACAGGAATCAATAATATGATGCTTATCAGCTATAAAATATTTTGTCCAATTTTTCGTAACTTGCGTACAATTTTCAAAACACGAAAATCATATTAAAAACAGAGGTTTTAAATCCAATCAATTTCTCTCCTCTTCAACTCTCTACCATCAATGAATACACAAGATAATAAAGGAGACAATATGGAGGATCAAATAGAATCTTTCAGAACCAGTCTTGGAACTGCTGACAAAGCAGGAAAGAGAAAGTGGGTCTATCCAAAAAAACCTTCAGGAAGGTACTATAACTGGAGAACCTATTTTTCATGGCTTCTCCTAGCTTTCTTCGTAGTTTCGCCATTCATTAAAATCAACGGTAACCCTCTCTTCAAGTTTGATTTTTTCAAACGAGAATTCTTTATTTTCAGTTATCCAATATTCACCTCAGACTTCATGATATTTGCTATCGCAGGTATTACCGCTATAGTTTTTATCATACTCTTTACTGTCGTGTACGGGCGAATTTTCTGTGGTTGGATATGCCCACAGACCATACTGCTAGAAATGGTTTTCCGTAAGATAGAATATGCAATAGACGGAGACCGTAACAAACAAATGAAGCTCGACAAGCAAGAGTGGAATGAAGAAAAAATCAGAAAGCGTGCACTCAAATGGCTCATATATGCCGTTCTTTCATTTCTTATTGCCAATATTTTCTTTGCCTGGCTATTTGGCGTAGATGAAATGTTATTGTTCATCAAAGAAGGTCCAATTAAACATCTCACCACATTCTTCATACTTCTGATATTCACCGGTATCATCTATTTCGTTTTTACATGGTTTAGAGAGCAAGCATGTGTTATTGTATGTCCATACGGTAGACTACAAGGTGTTTTAATTGATAAGAAAACCATTATTGTAGCTTACGATTATCGACGTGGTGAACGCGAGCAAGGAAGAGGAAGATTTAAGAGAGGAGAAGATCGCGAGGCTATCGGTAAAGGTGATTGTATCGATTGTGGACAATGCGTTGTTGTATGTCCTACAGGAATTGATATTCGAAACGGAACTCAACTAGAATGTGTAAACTGCACCGCATGTATTGATGCATGTGATGAAGTTATGACCAAGATCAACCTTCCAATCGGTCTTATTAGATATGCGTCTGAAGAAAATATTGCAGAAGCCAAACCTTTCAGATTTACACCGCGTATGATGGCATATTCTGCGGTACTCGTACTTATGATGGTGTTCCTTACATCTTTTCTTATGATGAGATCAGACGTCAATTCCAAATTTTTACGCGTACCGGGTACCGACTACAAGATTGTTAATGAACACTACATTTCCAATCAGTTTGAGTATAACCTTCAAAACAAAACTAAGGAAACCAAACAAATGCATATTCATTTAGAATCGCATCCAAATGGCACTATTGCCTTGGACAGAGGCACATCCAATATAGTAATAATTGGTGGCGGCCAGCAAGTGCAAGGGAAAATGACAATAACTATACCTCAGGAAGATGTGCATTCATATAAAGAAAGAATACGCATACAAGTACTTGATGAGAATGACAAGGTTGTAGACACCTATTCTACAAGCTTCGTTGCACCTTTTAGATAATAATACAATGAGCAATTTTAAATTTGATTGGGGACACGGAATAGCCCTTGCCTTAGGCAGTTTTATACTTTTCATATTGGCACTCATCTTTTTTGCAGATGAAACAGGTGACCTTGTAAGTGATCGCTACTATGAAGAATCTCTCACCTTCCAGTCTCAAAATATTGATGCTAAAAACAACGCCAACCTACTCAGCAGCAAACCACAAATCATACAACAAGCAAACGGTATCAAAATCCTTTTCCCACCAGAAATCAAACTGGATTCTGGTCGTGTTTTGTTACAAACTGGTGCATATGAAGCCAATGACGTAAGATTTCCTATAAAGTTAGACAATATGAACTCCCAACTGCTACCCGCTGCCAGATTAGCAGACTCAGCAGACTATGATATCTCTCTCAGATGGTATTCCGGCTCCAAGCCTTATCTCATTGAAGATAACATTAGATGGAACTTGCCTTAATCTTAACAGCAATCACGTTAGGGCTGGGAACAAGTTTACACTGCATTGGCATGTGTGGCCCAATAGCCTTCTCACTAGGTCTCAGTGCAGAAAAAGGCTGGGAAGCATCCGCAAAAAACCTACTATATCAATTAGGTCGCGTCACCACATATGCCTTCCTAGGTGCACTAGTAGGCCTTGTAGGAAAAGGATTTAGCCTTGCAGGCTTTCAAAATTATTTGAGTATATTCATGGGTATCCTTATGGTATTATTGGTTCTCATCCCTAGATTCCAAATGGGCCAACGATTTGTAGACCGCTACTTTGGCCATTTACTCATAAGAGTAAAATCTCGATTGGCTTCTTATTTGCGTAAAAGATCATACCCGGCATTATACATCACGGGTATACTCAATGGGCTCTTACCATGTGGACCCGTATATATAGCACTTGCAGCTGCATTGGCTACAGCATCCTTTTTTCAAGGAATTATTTTTATGATACTCTTTGGTTTGGGCACAATACCACTCATGTATGCTACCGTACTTTTTGGCAACGTAGTTACTGCAAGCACAAGGCAGCGCATACTGCGCCTCATGCCCATCGTCACCATGTTGGTAGGAATACTATTTATACTCAGAGGTCTAGAACTTGGTATACCATACATATCGCCACCTCCAGACACATTAGACATCAACAATCCTGCTTGCTGTTCCGGAATGGAAAATTAGCAAAACCTTCAAATCAATATTATGATAATTGATATATCTTTGCACCTATGTTGATTCAAGTATTCAAATCCAAAATCCATCGAGTACGAGTTACCGGTGCAGAACTTAATTATGTAGGTAGCATCACACTAGATGAGGCGCTTATAGAAGCAGCAGGCATAGTAGTGGGTGAGCGCGTGCAGATTGTCAACATCAACAATGGTGAGCGCTTCGAAACCTATGTCATCAAAGGTCAAAGAAATTCTGGCGAAGTCACCCTCAACGGGCCCGCCGCAAGAAGAGTTGCCAAAGGCGACCTCATCATTATCATTGCATACGGTTACATGTCCGTAGATGAAGCTATGGAGTTTCAACCCAAATTGGTTTTTCCTAATGAAGAAACCAATCTCTTGCTCTGATGCCAAGGAAGAACTCCACTCTCATCACCATCATCCTGGCGGTAGTACTCGCCATTGCACTCATAGCTTGGACAATCTGGGATCTAGACTTTTCAGAAATTTGGCAACAGCTCAGCCGGGCCAACCCATGGCTTGTTGCAGCCAGCTTTTTCATGGGACTATTTGGATACTTCCTTCGCAGTGAGCGTTGGAAATTACTACAAAAACCCATTGGTTACCAAGTATCATCCATCAACACATTCATAGCAGTGTGCATGAACTATTTTTGGAACCTCATCATACCCAGATCAGGTGAAGTAGCCAGATGCACAACACTATATGCCACCGAAAAAGTTCCCGTAAACAAAGCCTTGGGCACCGTAATCAGCGAGCGATTATTAGATATGATTTGTCTTGGCATATTCGGCATATTAGCACTAATATTACAATTCGGCGCCTTCGTCAAATTTTTTGAAGACACCATCGGCACCTATGATCTAGCCACCATCACCATATATCTCAGCATCCTGGGTATCTTAGGCATAGGTACCTTCATAGCTCTTTGGTACGTTCGGCACAAAATACAGAAGCTCAAATACTTCAATTGGTTCAAAAACCTATTAATGGGGATTATCAACGGTATGCAAAGCATACTTGTTATGAAAGATCGCGGACTTTTCATACTCTACACCATTGGCATTTGGGTAGTATATTTCCTCATGACCTACATTCTCGTATTTGCCCTACCGGAAACATCACACATCAACCTTTCACAGGGATTATTCCTCTTTCTCGTTGGAGGCTTAGGCATGGTAGTGCCCGCAAGTGGAGGCATCGGTTCATTTCATGCAGCCATGAGACTAGGGTTTGTAATTTTAGGCATGAGTCCTGAATTAGGCGTTACATTCGGCTTTCTTGTACACACACCGCACATGTTCCTTTCGCTCATCAGTGGGTTATTTGCCATGGGCTACCTAGCAATGCAGCGTAAAGGCACCTCAACACCACAATAGTAGAAGATTTTTTTTATTTTTATTTGGGAGGCTCACGGCAGAGCCGTGACCAGGCCATTGAGCTAAATCTTGTGCGTCACTGTCCGCAAAATTAGTGGCTGCACGGGTTTGCAGGCGTCAACTACCATTATTTTTTATTTGTTTTTCATAGGTATGGCATTTGCCGACCAATTAGCAACCCCGTTCGCTCACATTTTGCCAGGCCAGTGTCTGCACAAGGATACCGCTCATGTCCTTGCCTCAACTTGCCTACGGCAAGTTTTAAATACTTCAACAATAGATACTCATACCTATCCCATATTCCCACAGAATCATTATATTTACTATTTCACAACGCATGTAATGGAGGTGAACAAAGACAGTAAAGCCCAGTCCAACGCCATAAAATCATGGGCAGAAGATGATAGACCTAGAGAAAAACTACTTCTCAAAGGAAGAAATGCCCTTTCAGATGCAGAGTTACTCGCCATAATCATGGGAAGTGGTAGCCGTGGAGAGTCTGCTGTTTCCTTAGCAAAAAGAATCCTTACAGACCATCAAAACAATTGGCATGAACTAGCCAAATGTGAAGTCTCAGAACTTTGTCAGTACACGGGTATTGGCGAAGCCAAAGCTATTTCTATCATCACCGCACTAGAAATAGGCAGACGCAGAGCAGGTCAAAACATCAAGGAAAAAGTCAAAATCACAAGTAGCAACACGGTATTTGAAATCATGAATCCCCTACTTGGAGACCTGGGAGTAGAAGAATTCTGGGCCATTTACCTCAATCAGGCCAATAAAGTGCTCTTAAAAGAAAAAATAAGCCAAGGTGGGATTTCACAAACCGTCGTAGATCAACGACGCATCTTACGCAAAGCACTGGAAAAATCCGCAACAGCCATCATCATAGCACATAATCATCCTAGCGGCAACCTTACACCCAGTCCAATGGATATACAAATCACTGAAAAAATTAAGCAATCTGCTGAACTGATGGACATAAAATTGCTCGATCATTTGATCATTACACAAACCGCCTATTACAGTTTTGCAGACGAAGGAAAGCTATGAGCACCGCTGTACCCTCTACCATTCTCATTTATGCCACCACCGCCAGCCCCAGATTGCTATATGTGTTAGATTTCATCTTTGGCGAACGGCTAAGAATGCACTGGACATTATGCACTGATCCTACCCAATTTCAGCAACACACAGGCTACAAAATCAGCTATACACCACAAGCCATAGCGCATGAAATTCATCTGCCTTCAAGCACTTTATTATTTGAAACACAAATAAGACCCTTACAGAAAGAAGAACTTCAAAGTGACCCGCTAGCTATGGTTTTTTTTCTTCTCACTAGGTATGAAGAGTATTTAGCATTTGAAAGTGATAAGCATGGGAGATTTTCCATTCACAGCTCTACCTTATTTACTCCGGAAGATTTTTGGCGTCCAATAGTAGATGAGTTCATCTACAAGTTACGTAAAAGTATATTATCCAAATATCCGGAAATATTTATACATCAGTCCAAATTCACTGTGCGCCCAACCATGGATATAGATCAGTTTTACCTATATCAAAATCTACCTCGTTGGCGCTTTGCTGCCGGCATGATGAAATCTGCACTCAAGTTTGACACTACTACCATCCGCGCCAGATGGTCGGGTTTGACTTCTAAAGAAAAGGATCCGTGGGATGTTTATGATTATCTATTACAAAAAGGAAGAATGGGACACAGATGGCGCCTCTTTCTACTCAATGCCACCTATGCCAAGTTCGATAAAAATATACCCCTCAAGCATCCCAAAATACAGCTGGTTTTGCAACAATTGGCTAAATATCATCAAATCGGCATACATCCCTCCTATGCATCCAATAAATACCTAGCCAAAATTGCGAAAGAAAAAAATCTTCTTTCACAAATAGTACAGAAAAAAATAGAAATTTCAAGACAGCATTATATCAAACTTCACTTACCACAAACCTACAGAAATTTACTCACGCAAGGAATTTTGCATGATTTCAGTATGGGATTTGCAGACGGAATAGGCTTCAGAGCCGGTACCTCACATTCCTTTTTATGGTATGACTTACCCAAGGAAGAAGTTACAGCCTTACGCATTCATCCATTCTGTGTGATGGACGTTGCTCTGAAAAACTATTTGCAATACACTCCTGACCAGGCCAGCCAAAAATTAGACGAGCTCGTAGAAGTTCTAAAAGTTTATGGAGGAAAATTTACATTCATTCTGCACAATCAGAGCTTTTCAGGCTATGCAGAATGGAAAAACTGGAAACCTGTCTTTGAAAGATGGGTTTCCAGTTTTACACATTAAGCTCAAACAAATTTGAGCGCTATTATCTTAGCATTTTTATACGCTTATCTTTTACCTTCTCATTATCCACAAAAGAGTCAAGTAGCGTATTCATGATTTGTTGGCGATTGCTAGTTTTCACAGCTCTACGCTCAGATTGGAAATCTTCTTTGGCTGCTGCAGCAGTCTTGTTATTTACACGTATGTAGTAAACACCAAACATACCTGGAATCGCTTCAGATACTCTACCTTCCGTAAGACCCATAGCGGCTCCACCAAGTCGCATTTCGCTTCCATAACCATCAATGTTTGGTCTAGAGAAATTGATGTCTGCAACAGCAACATTGGTTCCTAAGGCAGAAGCTATAGAATTGATTTCATTATTAGCACCTACTTTTTGCTTCACATGCTCTACTACTTTGCGCTGTAGAATTAGTGGTTCTACCTCGGCTCTGTGCGCAGCAACGTTAGGCTGACCTTCACTAAATTTATTTACCAAGTACGCAATCACCTGCCCACCTTCTGCAGTTTCAAATCTTTCTAGATTTCCAGATTTTGCATCGCTAGAGAAAGCCCATCTCATGATATCTGCTTCTTTACGAGTTTCTGATAGACCAGTCAATGTACCAGAAAACCTCTTGATACCATCTGCTGTGTTCACTTCTGCGCCAGCCTGTCTAGCTGCGTTTATGAAATCATTTGCAGATTTCTGTTGGCTCTCACTCGCCAATCTACCTGATGTTGTGAAAATAGCACTTCTGGTTTCTTCTGAAGGATTGAGCATTCTTATGATACCCGCAAGTTGATAACCTTGAAGTTGCTTCACATCATCTATACGGATAATATGGTATCCAAACTGGCTTGGTACAACCTCTATAGTTCCACGAGGGTTGTTCACCGCAAAGTTTCTATAAGATTCTGCAAATCCTTGCTGAAATCTACCTACCCAGCCAATGTTGCCATTGTCTTGCGCTGCAACCAAATCATCTGAATTGTTTGCTGCAAACTGATTGAACAATGCAGGATTAGCACGAATTTGTGTAAGCAAACTGTCTGCTAATACGCGTGCTTCTTCTTGGTTTCTTGTAATATTTGGATTTCTAGCCTCACTTCCAACAAACCCTATCAGTATATGACTTGTCTTAGCAGAATCTGTGATCATTTTGCTATCGTTGATTTTGATCAACTGATAAGTGTCTTGTACACGCAAAGGTCCTACAACATCACCTACATTAGCACCTACCAATGCATTGCGCAACCCTGGATCTTGTATAGAATTGAATTGCTCTCTAGTATAATACGTAGAATCAAATGGTACCTCAGAAAATCTTGTAACATAAGAACCTATATCTGTTGCTGATCCAAATGCTTGTATAGAATCACTGATACCAGCAGCCTCATCTCTTATGACATGTGGAGTCAAATAAGCGTTCATTTCTGAAGAAAGTTGAGCTATATCCTGCTCAGAAGCTCTTGCTGGAAAATATGCGTATGCCAAATTTACTGTTGGCTCTATTTTAAATCTTTTAGGATATTGCTTGATGTAAGAATTTATCTCATCATCTGTAACTGTAATCCCGTTTGTAGAAGCATACTCATCATATTTCACTGCAGCAAGGCTGATATTTGCCTGACCATTGTTGAGCATATGGTTGAATCTTGCATCTACATCTGTACCCAATGCACCACTGCTCACTATCTTTAAATATTCTTGCTGCATGAGCATAGCCTGAGGGTTTATGTTTTCCCACTGCTCGTAGAAAAACATAGATTGTCTATCACCCGCTTGTGCGTTGGCTTGAATTTGCCCCATGAACTGTCTTGTAAGTTCAACGTTTACACGTCCATTGGCATCAACCAAATTAGGATTGATAGAGTTGTAGAAACGTCCAGCAGCCTCATAATAGGCTTGCTCAGAAACACCAACACCAAGTTTATCCATCTGATTGGCAACAATGCGCTCACTAAGTAGTGCGTTCCATGCCATTTCACTCAATATGTTCTCACCGGCACCCTCCATTTGTGGGTTTCTGCTCAATCGATTATACGTAGTATTATAATCTTGTATGTTGATTGGAGTTCCTGCCACAGATCCCAATTCATTGGGATTGCCAAATATGCTCCCTTGTGAAAATGCATCACCAATCAAAAAGGCTAGCAATGAAACACCAATAACACCTATCAGCAACCATGACCTTTTTCTAATCTCGCTTAAAACAGCCATTATATAATATTAATTTTATTCAGTTGGCGAAAATACAACTTTCTACGTAATTCATGAGATATTTTGTGAAAAATTTCATGGTAAAATTAGCCTTTCTTGTATGAATTTCAGGATTTTCCCAAATAGAAAACAGGAAAATTATTTGATAGCGTTTAAACCTTTTGCAAATTACATTGTCCTATAACCAAACGAAATGAAAAAATAATTTATACTATGAAAAAATTTATTATTACCACAGCGTTGTTTGCTTTTATAGGAACCGCTTCTTTGAACGCTCAAGTAAGAAAATCAGAAAAATCTCCTGAGCAACGCCAAGAGAAAAAGGAAATGATGATGCAAAAAATGACAGAAACCCTTTCTCTTACACCGGCACAAGTGAACCAAATTCGCGAAATAAATGAAAAATACGCTGCTGAAGAAAGCCGTCTAAGAGCAGAAACTAGCACTCTGCAAAATAGAAGAAAAGAATTTCACAAAAGAAAGAAAGCAGAAATATCTAGTGTGCTAAATGCGGATCAACGCGCTAAATTGGAGAATATGAAATCTGAGCGCAAAAATAAAATGCAACATAGAAAAAAAGCTAAATAGTCTCATATAATTGATTTTTTGTTGATAAACCGGGTGACGTGTCATTCGGTTTTTTTTATGTTTTCTATACTTAATGTCACTCGTATGTAGCGGTTTTGCATAGATTTATGTATTTTTGCAAGATTAATATATTTCAATATTGTTTGCATGGCAACAACTTCTGACATTCGCAAAGGAATGTGTATCAACTTCAATCATGATACGTATAAAATTATAGAATTTCTGCACGTAAAACCTGGAAAAGGTCCGGCTTTTGTGCGCACTAAACTGAAAAGTGTGACTACCGGAAAAGTATTGGACAACACCTTTTCTGCAGGCCACAAAATAGATGAGGTGCGCGTGGAAACTAGAACATATCAATATCTATATGATGACGATAATGGATTCCACTTTATGAATAATGATGATTATTCTCAAGTTTACATAAACAAGGAGCTTATTGAAAACCCGCAGTTTATGAAACCCGGCGAGAATGTGACTATCCTTTTCAGAGCTGATGATGAGATGCCACTCTCTGCAGAATTACCGAATTCTGTGGTGATGGAAATCACGCATACAGAACCAGGCTTGAAGGGTGACACTGCCACCAACGCTACAAAACCGGCTACCACAGAAACCGGTGCGGAGATACGTGTGCCTCTTTTCATAAACGAAGGCGATCGTGTACGCATAAACACGGATGATGGTTCTTACCAAGAAAGGATGAAAGACTAAAATATTTGAAACCGCTTCTGGCGGTTTTTTTGTGCATAAAATTTTGCATCGTGAGATTGGACATATAG
>JAUNRT010000060.1 GCA_030535475.1 Weeksellaceae bacterium
CATCTTATTGCATTTTGCTGTATTTTGATTAGGAAACATTAAACAAGTTCAATAAAAAAGCCTTGTAATTTCAATTAATTACAAGGCTTTTTTTATTTGTTTTTGAATAAAACGATTAAAAATAACAGTACGGTTACAATTGTTTTTTCTATAAAACGCTGTAATGTAGAATCTTCTAAACTAATAAAAGTAAATAAATCATATAAAAACTTACCCGATAAAAGTAAATATAACAACAATGTTATTTTACTTTTTTTATTCTCACTTTCCATAAGTCAAGTTATCTACAAGCCCTTATTAGTTGATAAGTGTTGTAACCTTTTGTAACGAGCCAAAGTCCTAAACCAACAGGACCACCAACAGCAATTGCTCCTACAGTCGTTAATACTGTGCCAACTATTGCTTCTGCACAATCTCTACTTATACCTCTTTTGGCATAAGCATCAATTTTCAAAACTCTTTCGTAAAGTTCTTTCGTAGTTATTAACTGATATACCTCATCTTTTGACAAATCAACAGACGCATCATACAATGTAGGAAATTTACCATCAAGATGTGTTTGAAAGTTTTTAAAGATTTGGTAATTCACTCCGTTTAATTTAAAAAGAGCCTCCATTCCATTTTTGTGAAGGTACTCTATTTGGCTGTCTGCTTTTTCATCAAAAAGTTTATCATAGACTTCAAAATTTTCCTCTAAATCTAAATTTTTTGAAATGTCTTTTTGAATTTTTATAAATTCTTCTCTGGTAAATGCGAATGTTCCCATAATGATTGTATTTTAGTATTAAACAATAAATTTTATCATCGTAGCTACTTAATGATACCACAAAATTACCCCTTGCTTGTATCCCTGTCAATAGTCAAAATGACTATATTTTATTTTTTCAGGGTAATTTTGGTCAGAGTTTCCTGTAACGTTTTTGGGCTTGGCGTTCGTGCGGGATTTCAGGGCACAAAACTGTCAACCCAGCACTAAAGTTTATTTGAAAAACTGCACTTGAATTTAAGCACGTCACCCCGCATGACGCCAAACCCATGTTACCGGTTCGTGCTTCTCTTCTGTCGTGTTGTTGTCTGTCCATGGTGCAGTGTCTTTGTGCGTTGGCTTGGTGGCTCTTTTGCAAAACTTGGCTTTAGCGTTGGGCTTGTGCGGTTTTGCAAATGTGCCACCAAATGCGTGGGCTAAATGTCTTTTATGATGTTTAAAAAGTCTTCTAATTTATATGCTCCGTCAACTGTCCGTCTTTCGTAAACCATGAAGTAGCGATAATTATTTCCTGCTTTACTTGCCCAAAGTCTGCCAAGTCTTATTTTTTGTTCTGCGTCTAAGTGGTCGCCTTTGGTTTCAAGTAAAATTGTCTTTCCTCTTTTTGTCTGAATGATGAAGTCGGGATAATGATTTACAAAGCCGTTAATTCTAAATCCTTTTCGTTCTATGTTTCTTGTCCAGAAAGCAATGTTTGTCATGTTGCCAATTTCATTGATTACACGTTCTTCAAAACCGTTCATGCTTCCTTCTTTCTCGTAAAGCGATTTTGTAATGTCCTTTGCTGTTTCGCCTGGTGAAATGTTTTTTGGTAGCGTGAACGATGGTTTAATAAACACTTTATCAGTGTCTAAAAAGTCTTTGAATTTCTTCTCGGCAAACTGTTCCGAAAGTGCAATTATCTTGAATTTGATTTTGTCTTTGTAAGTGTATTCGTTAGCTGCCAAGTCGCTAAATTGCTCGTCCTTGAAATCTTCTAAAATTCGGTTGATGTATTTTTCAATTTCCTTGTCAGGAATTGGAAACATATTTCCGATTAAGTCCATCAGTCGTTTAGTGAAATTCTTTACTCGACTGTCTTTGCGTGAAGGGTCGAGAATGTAAGTCATTACGCTTTCTTTCACTTCTCCGTCAAGCCTTACAAATGTTGGCGTATGTTCTTTTTTGGTTTCGTCTAAGTCAACTTTGTAGAGTTCAGATGTAATGCTGTCAAACGCAATGTTTGTGTCGGCTTTGCTCAATGCAAAACCTTCTAAAAGATTTTCTTTTTCTAAAGGCAATTCTTCTTCCTTCTTGCCAAACAAGTCGTTGGCAGGAACTTTTAAATAAAATTGTGGCAAATTGATTTGTTCTGCCTGTTCTCTAAAAATGTCTTTAATAGGGTATGTTTTCACAAGTTGTTGTATTTCGTTTGGCAATGCCGTTGTATGGTTGGCTTCCATTTCGGAAACCGTTTTTTCAAAGGCTTCATTTTGTTCAATGGCAGTTTTTTCAATTTCTGAAACGGTTGTATTTGGCAACTCTGTTTCTGATGGTGCAGAAATTCGGGTTGTGTCAATGTCTGAAGTAATATCTTCTGTTGGTGTTTCAGTTGTTGGGAAAACAGTCAGTTGTTGTAAAGGGTCTTGTTTTTTGGCTTCTTCCAACATTGCAGGGTCAGCCAATTTATAGTCCTTGTCGCTGAAACCTGCTTTGTTCAAACCTTTCACAATGTTGTCTAAAGTGTCAAGGAATTTTGATGAAGCCGTTAATACATAACTCAAATTGAGCAACGGAAAATTATGTTTCATTACATAAGGCTGGCGTAAAACTCTACCTAAAATCTGTTCAACATCAACTGCCGAACTCTTGTCTGCCAATGATGCCAAGATGTAAGCAAACGGACAGTCCCAACCTTCTTTTAATGCGTTTATGGTAATGATGTATCGGACTTCACAGTCTTTGCTCATCAAGTCAATGCCTTTTATTTCGTTGAAGTTTGCCGTTTTGATTTTGATTTGTTCAGCAGGAATTTTCAATTCAATGAGTTTTTCTTTCAGTTTCTGAACGTTTGATTTTTCTTCTTCTGCGTTCAAAAAGTCCTTGCCGTTTTTGGGTTGTGCTTGAAACAAAACAATAGGACGAATGTATTTTCCGCCTTTCTTTTCTTCTTCTATGGCTTGCAGTTCCAAGCGTTTTTGAAGTTGCAAAGCCGAATTGATTACTTCTGTTTTGTCCTGATGATTGTAAACAATTACAGGCAGTTTCACCATGTTTTCCTTTTTCAACTCCAAAGCATCAATAAAACTGATGATGTTGCTGTTTTTGCGAGGTGTTGCTGTAAGGTCAAGAATGAAACAAGGGTTAAATTCTTTGAGCATATCTACACTTAAATCCGTTTCTGCATTGTGGCTTTCGTCCACCACAATCATTGGGTTTAAATATTGCATCACTTTCATCAACGATATTTCTTCGTCTTTGCCGAGCAATGCTTCAAAAGACTGCAATGAGCCGTTTTGCTCAAATACTTTTCTGCCTTCTTTGTTGGCGGTGCGTATGCTGTCAAAACTCAAAACAAAAATGTTCAACTGCTCTTTTACCGAAGTGGCATTAAATCCGCTTCCCTGCAATAGTTCTGCCTTGTCAAATACTTCTACTTTGTTGCCGAAATGAGAATTGATTTTTTGGCGATAAGGGTGGTTGGTGTCTTTTAGGTTTTTAATGGTTTGATCTAAAATGGTAATGGACGGAACCAACCAAACTACTGCTTTGGGCTTATCGTAAGCAAAGGCATCAAAAATGGTTTTAATGGCGTTGCAGGCAATAAAGGTTTTCCCGCCTGCCGTTGGCACTTTTACGCAAATGTGCGGAACACGGGGAACATTGTTTTTGTAGGGTTCAATGGCTGTGCCTGAATACGGAAACAAAGGCGTTCTTGGGTGCTTTGCCCAAAAATTATAAAAAGTGTCCTTCACGTCTTTGGTTTCCTGTATGTTTTCCAAAAACAGTGCAAGGTCGTTGATTACTTGTTGTTGATATGGTTTTAATTCCACGTTTTTTAATTATTATTTATGAATGATGAATTATGAGTTGTTTTGTTTTGAAGTGATGATGGCACTTCTAATCATTTTCAACAACTCAATCGCATCAGTACTTATATTTTCAAATTCTGTTTGGGTTAGGTATTCCGTTTCATTTAGGAGCTCTACCCAATAAATTGTCTCATCACTTTCCTTTTGAGCCATTCCCAATTTATGAATGAAATCCGCTTTGCTTTCGGCATTTTGTGCTTCTCTTACCAATGCTCCAATGGCAGTGCCACTTCTCAAAAGTTGCTTGCTCATTACAAATTCTCTCTTTGTTTCAGACAAGTATTTATACAGATTTACAGTTCTTACTGCAAATGCAAAACTCTTTTCTTTTATTATGGATTTTCTTTCACTCATAACTCATAACTCAAAACTTCGTAATGTCTCTTGGTATTTTCTTGAAAATGATATTGTGCTTCGTCATGAAATCCTTTGTGAGCAAACAGTTGTCGGCATAAATCACATACTGCTCGGCTTTGGTTTTCATGGTGGCTAAAAAAGCATGGTCTAACGTAGTTACTTCGTCTTGCTCGTAATGGAAGTAATACGCTGTATCATTGTGCTTGCCCAAGAAATGTTTGTTGTCTTTGTGTTTTGTTTGCGTAAGTGGCGTTTTGGTTTCGGTGTAGTAAACATATTGGCGAATTTTCTCCACGCCTACCAATTCATTCAAATTGCCATCTTCCAAAAACATAGGCTGCCCCAACTCGTAAAAATCAAAACTTCCCCCTGTGCCTTCGGTTTCACCAAAACCTTTAATTGCCCTTTTTACTCTTTCAGAAGTAGTCTTTTCAGCATAATCCATCATTTCTACTAAAATGAATTTTCTATTTCCACCATCTTCTTTGTTTAAGTTTAAAACTGAATGGGCTGTTGTTCCACTACCAGCAAAGCTGTCAAGAATAATGTCATTGTCTTTAGTGAAATAGCTGAGAATTTCATTTGCGAAAACAAAGGGTTTCGGGTTTTCTAATTTTATACCGATTTCAGCTTGAAATTTTTCATCACTTCCTCCATATCGGATTATTGAACTTATACTTTCAAACATATTTTCTTTTAGCAAATATTTTCTTCTTGGCTGGGTTGTTTCATCTAGTCCAAAAACTATTCGGTTTGATTTAAGCATTTCATCCATTGTTGTATCAGGAAAACGCCAACCTTTTTGTGGCACTGGGCAATCCTTTTGAGTAATAGGATGCTTCAAGGGTCTGTGTGAACGTGTTTCTGGTTTATCGGGTGCAGCCATAGATACAGTTTGAAAAACATCACCGTTTTCATCAATTATATTATAGGCAGTTTCACCACCTGAGAAGTCTTGTTTTTTAATCCATTGCCTAAACTCTTTGTTTACCCATTCCAAATCAACTGCTACTGCATTAGCTTCAAGAATATTTTTTGGCAGCTTGTATTTCTTGACCACTTCGGTTAAATCATCAGGAGATTGTGTTTTTCCAATTTTGCTAAATAGTTGTTCTGCCTTTTTTAAAATGGCAATTGCATTTTTCTTTTTGCGAACTAAATCTTCTTTTACATTGAGATGATTTTTTGAGAATAATAAAATACTCTCGTGCTGGTAGGAAATTTTATTTGCGAAACCTTTAGGATTTTTTTTATCCCAAATGATTGTTCCTAAGTCATTGTTATTCCCGAAAATCTCTATTAAAAGTAAATGTAAATATGAATAAGCATTTTCGTCAATATGAATGATGATAATGCCATTTTCATGCAATAGTTTGTGAAGAAGTTTAAGTCTTGGATACATCATGCAGCACCATTTATCATGTCTGCTTAAATCTTCTCCTTCCTTTCCAACAACACTGTGTAGCCACTTTTTAATTTTCGGGTCGTTCACATTGTCGTTATACACCCAACCTTCGTTTCCTGTGTTGTAAGGCGGGTCTATGTAAATACATTTAATTCGTCCTTCGTATTCGGCCAAAAGTCCTTTCAGGGCTTCAAGGTTGTCGCCATGTATGATTTTGTTTCCGCTGTTGGTTTCTTGTTCGCTTTGTGTTCCATTGTCAAAGCCGTAGGAGTGTTCCAATACTTTAAAGGGAACATCCAGATGGTGGTTGATTACTTTATCTTTTCCTATCCAGTGTAATGTTGGCATCTATAAATATCTATTTCAATTCGTTTTTAAGTCGGTAAAGTTAATTTTTTAAAAGCCGTTATTGTCAAAAAAGCCCTTCAAATTGTCCGTTGTCCGAAAGTCGGGTGGTGGGTGGGCTTGGGAGCGTGGGGCAAAATAAAATGTGCTGCAATTTGTGTCGGCTTGTGCGTTGGCTTGCAGCTCTTTTTATTTTGCGAAGGGTTGGCATTTTGTCTGTCGTTTTACTGTTCGTTTGTTGTCGGTTGTGTCGTCTTTTAGCATGACCGGTAACACCCAAATATACGCACATTTTTACATACCCGAAAAATCGTTTGTAATAATTCATAATTTTCACTAGGCTCTATCAATACACGTTTACATTGTGTTATAATCTGTCCAGTTTTTGTATAAATGTAATCATTCGTTTGTCCGCTTTTTGTATAATCTGGCAAGGAGATTCACTCAAATGTTATAATTCGATTTCATGGTATAGGAAAGCATGAAATTTAAATTAATCAATTCAAATCGGGTAAGCATTGTGATATTAATGTTTTCTCGAAGATTTAGGCAGTTGACAACTGGATTTGATGTGCTTTTACTAATCTTTTCCTGGTGTTTCATGGTAAATTTTCATCTATTTTTCTCTTATGGATCTTCTTATGATAGCGCAGAGGAATGAGCGAATTGTTATAATTTAACACGCAAACCCGGAGCGCGGCAGGTGGGAGGCGTAATGCCGCACTAATATAAAAAAGTCCATTAAAAAGGCATTCAGCGCAGCTAACCCCCGCAAGGGTTTTTGGCTCTTGCAAAATGTGAGCGCAAAGGGGTTGTAGTGGCTACGGAAAACCCTTTGCGCCACAATTTTGCAGCCAAAAAACCGCGGAGTAATAGCCGTACACCGACCCTTTTATTGGGCAATGGATATGCAGATGGCTCGATGTTTTGACGGTCTTTGTTGTGAGAACGATGATGGATAGCTATTCTATAATTTGCCCATAAAAGGGTGCCGCCCAAAAAATTAATTACTTAGGGGATTTTATGTGCTTGGAAATGGCTATTTTGTGTTTTGTTTGTGGAGTGAAAATCTGTGTTTGAATGTACAGTGGTGCTGTTAGCTGCTGTGGCCGGCTATAACGCTTTTTAATTGATGGAGCTGTAATGCGCCGCTTTGCCGCCATACTTGGGTGCCGTTTTTGTACAGTATCAATGTGGGTACGCCCTGTACTTGATATGCTCCGGCTAATTTTTGATTTTTATCTACGTCTATTTTTACTATTTTTACTTGGTCTTGGAGGTCGTTTTTGAGCTGTTTGAGCACTTCGCTCATCATCTTACATGGACCACACCAAGTGGCTGAAAAATCTACTAAAACAAGTGGGTGAGAGGTGGTGATTTCTGAAAAGCTACTCATGTGGTTTGTTTTTGAAAATGGTGAATAATTTTGCAGGGTATTTATGGCGGTAATGACCCTAGTTTTGGAGGGTTTTTTCTGCTAAATTGGGTAAGAAATTCAGTTTCTTACCCAAGTAGTTTTATTTGTGTCCTTTGTTATGCTAATGTAAGTGTACAATCAGCAATTGGACGTTTGGCTTATTTTTTCAGCCCAATTTCTCGCAATCTCTCATCAAGGTATTCACCTGCGGTGATGTCTTCATAAGCTTTTGGATTGTCTTCTGTGACGCAAGAGTCTAGGCTTGCCAGGCTCATGCTGCTTTTTGGATGCAGAAAAAATGGTATGGAAAATCTTGTGCTTCCCCATTGCTCACGCGGTGGGTTGACTACTCTATGCGTGGTGCTTCTGAGCTTGTTGTTGGTAAATCTTTGTAGCATGTCACCCACGTTTACCACTATCTGGTCTGGTTGCGACTTCACGGCTTCCCATTCTCCTTGTCTATTCATGACTTCTAAACCGTCTGCTGAGGCACCTACGAGAAGGGTGATAAGGTTGATGTCTTCATGCTGCTCTGCTCTGATGGCGGATTTGGGCTCTGATGTAATAGGAGGGTAGTGTATGGCTCTCAAGATGGAATTGCCATTGCGCACGTACTGATCAAAGTAATCTTCTTCTAAACCTAAATATAAGGCCAATGAACTCAAAATGGCTCTACCGCTATTCTCAAATGCACGATAGGTGGCATCAAAAGTAGGGTTGAAGTCTGTAAGCTGTTCTACTTGTACATTGTCCGGATAGCTTTCCTCATCAAAACCGTCTGTTGGCATCTGACCATATTGGAAAAACTCTTTCAAATCCGGGGAGTCACTGCCTTTTGCGTGCTCTTTGCCAAAGCTTGTGAAGCCGCGCTGACCGGCAAGTTCCGGGATTTCATATTTCTGTTTTTCTTCTGGCGGAAGGGAAAAGAAATCTCTTACATTCTGATATAGTCTATCTATCAAATCTTGTGGGATTCCGTGATTTTTCACGGCCACAAAACCTACGTCTTCATAGGCTTGCCCTATTTCTTGAACAAACTTTTGTTTTGATTTTTCATCACCACTGGTGAAATCTGCTAAGTCAACAACCGGAATTGGCATAGTGTAATAATTAAAAAGTTATTACATCAAATTTAGGAAAATTATCCTAATCTCAAAATAATTCCGGCAATGGATGAAAGAATATCTAAACTTTCAAATCTACAGAAACTCCAAGGTTATCACGATTTGCCTCTAGTATAGGCTGAATGAATTTTTCTATGAATTCGGAGGTTTGTTCAGAAGCAAAGCCGGTGAAGTTTTCTGCTTGCATGAGGCTGCTCAATTCTTCTCTATCAATAGGGAATCTTTCATCTTTCAAGATGCGGTCTATTAAATCATTGCTCTGCCCATGTTGCTTTACTTGCTTGGCGGCTTCCATGCTGTGCTCTCTGATGAGCTCATGCAATTCTTGTCTGTCGCCACCATTCAATACGCCTTGCATGATGATGTACTCAGTAGCCATAAATGGCAACTCTTCTGCAATGTGCTTTTCAATGATTTTAGGATATACCACAAGACCATCCAATACGTTGATCCAGATACCGAGAATGGCGTCCATAGCCAAAAAACATTGTGGAATGGTGAGCCTTTTATTGGCACTGTCATCCAAGGTTCTTTCAAACCATTGTGTGGCGGCTACCCAAGCTGATCCTTGTGCTGTAGTCATCACAAATTTGGCTAAGGCACCCATGCGCTCACAACGCATAGGATTGCGCTTGTACGCCATAGCGGATGATCCTATTTGATTTTTCTCAAAAGGTTCTTCGATTTCTTTGAGGTTTTGCAGGAGTCGGATGTCATTGGAGAATTTATGCGCGCTCTGGGCAATGTTGCTCAATAAATGCATGATTTGCGCATCGATTTTGCGATCATAGGTCTGTCCTGTGACACCCAACACTTCTGAAAATCCAAAATGTGCACTGAGCTTGGTGTCAAGGACTTTTACCTTTTCATAATCTCCATCAAAAAGCTCTTTGAAACTTGCCGCTGTGCCGGTGGTACCTTTCACACCTCTGAATCGCAGGGTTTTTCTTCTAAAATCTAGTTCTTCAAAATCCAGTAAAAGACTTTGCAACCAAAGTGTGGCGCGCTTACCGACTGTGGTGAGCTGTGCCGGCTGAAAATGTGTGAAACCCAAGGTGGCGACATCCTTGTTTTCTTCAGCAAACTTGGCTAAACCTTGCATCACGTTTACAAGCTTTTTGTGTGTGAGATCTAAGGCTTCCTTGATTTGGATGAGATCTGTATTGTCCCCAACAAAGGCCGATGTAGCGCCTAAGTGTATGATGCCGCGGGCTTCCGGTGCGGCATCACCAAAGGTGTGCACGTGTGCCATTACATCATGCCTGAACTTCTTCTCATACGAGGCGGCGGCTTCAAAGTCTATGTTTTCTGCTTGCTCACGCATACTCGATATTTGTGCATCACTAATATCCAGTCCTAGATCTTTTTGAATTTCAGCTAAAGCTATCCACAATTGTCTCCAGGTTCTAAACTTCTTTTCAGATGAGAATATGTATTGCATCTCCTCTGATGCATATCTTTCTGCAAGTGGATTACTGTATGTTTTGTGGATATCTTTGCTCATGTGGCTACTGCTTATGGATTTACGTTCTGTGTTGGGTTATTAGAATAAATTTTTTCTGATGATGTTTTGGCTTCTGTCTGGTCCTACTGACACCAAATACACTTCAATACCCAAATATTTTTCTATGAATCTTATGTAAGATTGTGCATTTGGAGGAAGTTCATCAAACTGATTGATATTGGTGATATCTTCGGTCCAGCCCGGAAGTTCTTCATAAATAGGCTCGTACAGGTCTAATTTGGTTGTAGAAGAGGTGAAGTAGTCAATTTCTCTATCGTCTTCTGTGCGATAAGATGTGCATATTTTTACGCTGTCAAAGCCCGAAAGAACATCAAGCTTGGTGATCACCAGATGCGTAATACCATTGATCATACACGCATGTTTCAAAGCTACTAAATCTAGCCAGCCCGTTCTGCGTGGTCTGCCGGTTGTAGCACCAAATTCGTGGCCGGTTTGTCTGATTTTTTCACCGGTCTCATCATCTAATTCTGTGACAAATGGTCCATTGCCCACGCGAGTGCAATATGCTTTGGCTACACCTATTAAGGTTTGCAGCTTTGTAGGTGGGACACCGGCGCCTATACACACACCTCCGGTAGTAGGTGATGAGGAGGTGACATATGGGTATGTGCCAAAATCTATGTCAAGCATCAAGGCTTGTGCTCCTTCAAAAAGAACCGTTTTACCGCTGTCTATGGCTTGGTTGAGCTCCAGCTCGGTATCTACGATTCGGTGTTTGAGTTTTTCACCATAGGCCACCATTTGTTCAAAAATCTCATCTACCTGCATGCTTGGCTTTTGATACAATTTTTCAAAAAGCGCATTTTTGATTTCTAGATTTTTTTCAATCTTTTCTTTAAGAATGTCAGGGTTTAACAAGTCTATTGCACGTATGCCTATTCGGCTCACTTTATCTTCATAGCATGGACCAATACCGCGCTTGGTGGTGCCAATAGAGTCATTGCCGGCAGCCTCTTCACGGTATGTGTCAAGCATGATATGATAGGGCATAATTACGTGAGCCCTGCGGCTGATAAATACATGGTCTGTGGTGAGTCCTTTACTTTCTAAAGCACTTATTTCTTGCAAAAATGCATTGGGATCTACTACAACACCATTGGCTATGATACATTTCCCTTTGCATTGCAATACTCCGCTTGGGAGAAGGTGCAATACAAATTTATCTGCTCCGGCATACACTGTATGCCCTGCATTGTTACCTCCTTGAAATCTTACAACATAATCTGATTGAGCAGAGAGTACATCGGTAATTTTACCTTTACCTTCATCACCCCATTGCAATCCTACAACTACATAAGTTGACATAAACCTTAATTTTAAAGCAATTTTGCGTAAAAATACACAACCTTTAGCGACCAGAAAACTACAATTTCAATTTTGTTTAAAATTCCGCATGTTTGTTTACAAATAGCTCACTTTCTGCAAAACAAAATATTTTTTTTGGTCCAGGTTCCCTAAATTCATTTTTTTGATCGGGATTTTAGATGTAGGTAAAGAAACGCTGCGTTTTCCACATCAATAGAGATTATTGAAGAGAAAAACGCAGTTGATAAAATTTTACCTTTTTTAGATCTTCTTAGAAGCTCAGACCAAATCTGGCTAGAAGATCAGTAGCACCGCCAATTGCGCTACCCATATTGTTGTTGTCTGTAGCGGAAACACTGCTCGCATTGTGTTTCAATTCAATTTCTAGAAATCCTGCAGATGTATCACCTGTTGTGATTCTTGTTTTCACACCCAATTGGTTGCCATCTGTTCTTGTGGTAGTTGCGTCATCAATTCTTTCAAGGCTAATGGGTGCTGAAGATCTATACAGAAATATATGTTCATCTTTATGTTCTATGATTTCATGTAAATGGTTTTCAAGGTTCCCGTTATGTTGCACATTCAGTTCAGAAATTTCTAAAAAGTATGTAGTGTTTGGTGCCAAGGTGATCATTTCACCCATTTGATCGTCATGATGAAAACTGTAAGTTTCTGTTTGGTTACCCATTTCCGGTGATATTTTTATCACCAATTCATGAATGTCATCATGATCGTGAATGTGGGCCGGATGATCATCGTCATTGCTACAAGCTACGCTAGAAAATCCGATTACAGCTGCGGTTGCGTAAAGAAAAATGTTTTTGTACATAATATTTTGTTTTTATGTTTTTATAAAATTAAAATTCGAGAATTGCCTGTAATTGTATTTGCCTGCCAGGTTCATCGGCAAAGTATCTGAACCTGTTCAGGTAGTTGCGGTAAGAGGAATTCATGAGATTGTAAATGTGCAGGTTGAGCTTCAAATTTTTGTTTTGAATAGGAATCTGATAACCGATTTGCGCATTCCATAGCAGATAGTCTGCCGTTGGAGTGCTTAGATCTACCGTTCTGCTCACAAACTCTCCGTCTTGTAAAATATTTACCTCGGGGTTAAAGTCAGGAAATCTAAGCTGCCTAGCGGTATATTCTGCAGTAATAGATGTATTCCATTGATTTTGATTGCCAAATCTATGCCCGAGAATAATGTTGCCCTTAAATGGCGGAATATGTATTAGTGGTTGCTTGTTTTCAGTATCCTGTCCATATAGGTAGGAAGCTTGGGCTTGCAAACTCGTACCTTGATCAAATCTCCAACCTATGTCTAGGTCCATTCCCAGCATAATTGCGTTTACTTGTTTGAAATTCCATACAGGAAACGCACCACGTATGGTGTATTGCAATCCGGTAGGGATTTGATAAATGAAATTTTGCACTTGATGCGCATGCCCATTGAGGCTAAAAGACAGATTGCGATTCCAGGTTTCCAAGGCAGAATACCCTACAGAAAGTTTGTAACCATTTTCAGGTTTCAGCCGAACATCACCCATTTCTATGCTGGCTGCAGAGTGGTGTAGCCCTTCGCTGAATAGCTCCGCAGGATTGGGTGCGCGAGATGCCCTTGACAAATTGATGGTGAGCTTTTCCCAAGGACTTCTTTCATACATCAGCCCTATGGTAGCGGCGATATTGTGGAAATTTCGCTTGAAATGTGCTAGCCATTGTGTTCCAAAATCTCCAATAATATTGTCCGCAAAATCTTGATCATAGCCCATTTCATCCCAATATCTTTTGGAATAATATTTCTTGCTGTCTATATGTACGTAGTCATAGCGTAATCCCGCACTCACTCCCCATTGATTTCTCACATAGTCCCATGTGCCAAACCATGCACCGGAATATTGGTCGTAGTCCGGAATCAATCGTTTTACACCTGTCGCAGGATCTGAATAATTATTTTGAATCATACCTTGAACTCCGGTAGTGAAAATTGAATTGGCATGGCGGTCAAAGCTGAAAACAGATTCGAATCTCTGTGTAGTAAGACGTATATCCATATTGGGCATGCTACTTTGCTCGCCCAATCGCATATCATACTCTTGTCTTCTATTGATCTGCAAGGCATACATATTTTCCCATTTGCCCAAATTGCGAAAACGCTGTTCATAATAGGCTTTTACCATCCTATGCCTTATATTCTGATAGGGACGATTGATTCGGTAAGAAAATTCCTCTTGATGTGCAGGTTCACCCGATTCTATAGCTTCTAATAGGTTGTTCACATTACCTATATGAGCTGCCTGTAAAATCCCGAGTTGGGTGAAAAATTCACTGTAGGAGAGGTTATACTTGCGCTCAAAAGTGTTATATCCCACTCGTGCCAGATAATTATATTGTGCTACTCCGGAGTTTTGTAGATTGTAATTAGGCGCCTGCATATCACCAGTTCTGCGTACAGAACCATGCAGATACACCTCCCAAGGAGATTTGAAGGTTTTCAGAATGTTGGCATAGCTGCTTCCACCTCTACCATTCCATAATCCAGTGAGGCCAAACTCTCCTTGCAAGGTGTCTCGCCGTAGCGTGGAAGGTAGTTCCGCTACAATGATCCCACCAAGCGCATCCCCGCTATATCGCAAACTTGAAGAACCTTTCAACACTATGAGATCATCAAAACCATTGATGTTGATGGTGGGCGCATGTTCAGCACCCCAATCCATATCTTCCTGCCTTATACCCATGTTCACCAACACCACGCGGCTGCTGTGCATGCCGTGTATCACGGGTTTGGCAATATTGCTACCACTTTCTAGAGATGATATCCCACTTACTTTTTTCAAAGCGCCGGCTATATCATTTGCGGCATATTCTTGCAGCGCATCTCTATGCAAATGCGTTTCGCGTGCCGTGAGATTCAAAGCACGCAAGGTACCTTGTCGTTCCAAACCCTCAAGCTCTATGACATGATGTTCCACATGCCAGTTTACCTGAGTATTTTCCTCAATTTGCACGGTAAACTCTTTCAATTCACTTTCCGTATCTATTACGGTGAAATGATAAGTCCCGGGACAGAGATTTTCTATCAAAAAATTACCTTGATCATCTGTCACTGCGCTTATTGTGCCATCTCTATTGACTATTTGAGCAAAAATGGAAGGCAGATTGTTATGAAAATCGCGAACATTGCCTTGCAATCGCAAATCACAGTTTTGTGAAAAAACCAATGTGCTCAAAATCAACAGTACACACTGTATGATTGTACGCATAAAAACTTAGTAAATAATAAATGGAAGTATGGATTACATAGCAATTTTCACCTGCTTGTAATCCCTAAAAAGACGCCAAAAAGTGTAGTGCAATGCTTGGTTTTGCAATTACATGCCCTACCTACCCCATATTAGGTGGTCCGCGTAGATATAGGTTGGCTTTTGTAAAAGAAATCTTAGTTTCGGAAAACCAACGGAAGTTGTCTCTTTGAACAATAAGCTCAGAATTTGGCAACGCCATATCTGCATTGGCCAAGGCCAAACCGGCCACTTGCCCGGTAGTCACAAAAGTGTAATAATCACAATTCGCCTCGTCCGGATGATCGTGATCTTTGCTGCTCTCCCAAAGGTCGTGTACATAGAGGTGTGCAGGTGTCAAGCTGCCAAACCATATGCTTAGAAGCAATACAACACCAAACAATCTGTATATGTATTTATTTATATACACTGAGGCAAATTTACGATTTTATTCAGGATTAACCCACATACAATCACCATAATTAGTGTATTGCATAGGCTTTACAATCGAAATGTATATTTTTGAACCTAATTTTTACAAACGATGAGCGAATCAAAAAAAATAGTAATCACAGGAGGTAGTAAAGGAATTGGAAGAGCTCTAAGCCGCAAATTCATAGAAGAAGGTCATGAGGTATTTGTCATTTCGCGAAACCAAGAATTGCTTTTGAGCATCAAAGATCAATTGGCTACAGACAAGTTCAGATATGCACCCTTAGATCTGGCCAGAGAAGAAGATTTTGAGAATATACATGACTATATTTATGACTGGGACAGAATAGATGTTATCTACAACAATGCCGGGCTGCTCATCAAAAAGCCTTTTTTAGAACTGCAAAGAAAAGACTATTTAGATAGCTGGATTGTCAACTTTTTCGCGCCCGTGATGCTCATAAAAAGTCTGTTTTCCAAATTGCACAGTGATTCGCATATCGTAAATATATCTACCATGGGAGCCGTGCAGGGTTCGGTGAAGTTCCCGGAACTCACAGCCTATTCTACATCCAAATCAGCACTCATAAATCTGGGCGAAATGCTCGCTGCAGAGTTTGGCGCAGAAGGTCCTAAGATCAATAGCGTTGCGCTGGGAGCAGTGCAGACAGAGATGTTAGAAAAAGCCTTTCCGGGCTACGAAGCCGTAATCAACCCAGAGCAGATTTCAGATTTCTTTTACAATTTTGGGCTCAACGGGCACAAATTCATGAATGGAAAAATAATTCCTTGTTCGCTGAGTACACCATAAGCATGGAAATTTGGATAAAGCTTAGTGTTTTGTTTTAAATCTTTTTTTAGGAGCTATTTCCGGCTGCCCGCTATTATCTTGCTCATATCCAGCCACAGCAATCGGTGTTGCGGCTGCCTCCACTATCGTTGCGGCCACCGCCACACCAGATTGCTGTATGGCTG
>JAUNRT010000061.1 GCA_030535475.1 Weeksellaceae bacterium
TTAAAATTAAATTTGAATCAGTTGAGTTTTTATCTTTGCTTTTGTTTCCCCTTCTAGATTTCACAACAAACTTCAAATCAATTTCAAAGAGATTATTATGATCATTCGAAAAGCCGACAAGCAACAGGATTATGACAAAGTCTGGGAAATTTTTACAAATGTCATTTCCACTGGTGACACTTATGTTTTTGACCCAAACACTCCCAAAGAAGCACTTAAAAAACATTGGTTTGCAGCCTATATGGATACTTTTGTAGCGGTGGACAATTATGATGAAATACTAGGCACATATATCATAAAGCCAAATCAAATAGACCTTGGCGACCATATCGCAAATTGCAGTTATATGGTAAACCCAAAATTTCACGGTCGTGGGACAGGAAAATTACTCTGTGAACATTCCATACAATTTGCAAAAGAAAAAGGATTTTTAGGCATACAATTCAACATTGTGGTGAGCACAAATGAGGCAGCAGTGAAGTTATGGGAGAGATTTGGCTTTGACATAATAGGTAAAACACCCAAAGCCTTTAGGCACAAAACCTTAGGTTTTGTGGACACGTATATAATGTATAAAGATTTAACAACCAATATGTAAATATCAAAGCTAGATTTGGTTTTTCAAAAATTAATCTGCCGCTAAAAAATGCAGAATTTCATATTCTCAAAGTCATTTTTCCGGAGAGTAAATTAAAAATTTTCAAGCGCCGGAATCAATAAGTTATGTGTCTTTCAATTGGAGTAAGTGCTATCCGCCATCTTTGTACTTAATTACAGCTATAAGATCTTTGTTCTGATGGGGAAATAAAGGAAAAAACTGCTACTACCCCTTCACCTGTTTTGCCTTTGGCAAAACGCGGCAGGGACATGTGCGGTATCCCTGTGCAGGCTGTGCCTCTACAAAAAAGCTGCTGCTGGTACCGGGTCACGGCGATAGCCTGAGAGTGTGCCAGAAGCAGCATTTTTTTGTAGGCACAGACCAGCAGGATTTAGCACAATGGCCCGGTCCCGTAATTACGGGAGCCGCCCAAATAAAAAAATAAAAAAAATTAATTGAGCATTGGGTTCTCTGGCATGTTTAGCCAAATGAGATTTTCGCCTCCGAGTAGTGTCATTTGCTGTTGCCAAAGATTGTTGTCCCAAGATTCGAATATGTTGAAGGATGGGTCTTGCATGAGGTGCCAAGATTTGCGCTCTATCTCTTCTGAGAGTTGGTGGGCAGACCAGCCGCTATAGCCCAAATAAAACCGAATTTCCCCTGCGCTTATCTCTTGATGATTTACGGCATGCTGCACATCTTTGAAGTCGCCCGCCCAGTAGAGTGTGTCATTGATAGGCTCACTATTGCTTATGATATCCGGGCGTGAATGCAGGTAGAATAGGTTTTCCTGATCTACGGGACCACCCTCATATATAGTGAAATCTGTTTGCAAGCCACTCACATAGTCTGCAACGCGCTTATGCAAAGGTTTGTTGAGAACAAAGCCAACAGAACCGCTGCTGTCTTCATGATCTGTGATGAGAACTACAGAACGTTGGAATACGTCTGTGAGCAATGAAGGTCTGGCTACTAATATACTTCCTTTTTGTATGGTTTTGGTATGCACTATTTTCCTTTATCTTTGATAAAAATATGAAAATTTCTTCAAATGCAACATGATTTGAGCGGTTTGCGCAAAAATTATAACAAACTAGAGTTGGTGGAAAATCAGGTGCCGGAGAATCCTCTTGAGCTATTCAGAGACTGGTTTTTGCAAGCAGAACAGCATCCGCATATAGATGAGCACAATGCTATGGGCATAGCAACTTTGGGCCTAGATGGATATCCCAAAAACCGCATGGTACTCTTGAAAGGATATACCTATGAAGGTTTTATTTTCTACACCAATTATGAGAGTGAGAAAGGGCGTGCTATTGCTGAAAATCCGCGTGTGGGCTTGCACTTTTTCTGGCCTGCGCTGGAGCGGCAAATTATTATAAAAGGTCTAGCAGAGAAATTAGCGGAAAACTTGAGTGATGGATATTTTGAGTCGCGACCTATGCTCAGCCGCATCAGCGCTAGCGTTTCGCCGCAAAGCCAAGTGGTGCCTTCTCGTGAATGGTTGGAGGAAAAACAATCTGCCATGGAAAAATCCACCACACAGGAAATTGAACGTCCAGCCTTCTGGGGAGGATATCTAGTGAGACCGCAAAGTATAGAGTTTTGGCAAGGCAGACCCAACCGATTGCATGACAGGTTGCGCTATGCAATGGATGAAGAGATGGATTGGGTGCTAGAAAGATTAGCACCTTAAAAGCATGATTTCCCTGTGCAAATAATGCGGATTTGAATATTTGACTTCTGAAATTTCATAAAATATTCATAAAATCAAAGTTTGCTGTAACTTTTATTGCGGATTCTGTACTGATAGTACAAAATATAACACATGCGAACTTCCATTTTGGGATTATTACTGCTCATAAGCGCCACAATATTTGGCGCAGAGCGCGTCTTTAACATTACAGGCCGAGTTGTTGACCAATCGGGGATTGGGCTTGCCTATGTATCCGTGGAGCTGCTGGATGCTGAAGGGAAAGTGATAGACGGTATCTTGTCTGACGGTGACGGTAACTTCACGCTTGGCACAGACCTCAGCGGCGACTACACATTGCAAATCACTGTGGCAGGTGCCAGACCACACCAACAGGTAGTAAGTCTCACAGGCGAAAATACAGATTTAGGTACTATAGTGTATTCTGGTGAGGTCACCGCATTAGATGATGTGGTGGTGCGTGGCGAAACCAGTATGATCACCACGCAGATAGATAGAAGAATAGTGGAGGTGGGTCGCGACCTAGTGAGTGCCGGCGCTACAGCATCTGAAGTTTTGAACAATATCCCTTCTCTCAACGTTGACCAGCAAAGTGGTGCTTTGAGCCTTAGAGGAAACACAAATGTACGTGTATTTGTAGATGGTAAGCCCTCTTCTGTGCCTATTGCAGACCTTTTGAGACAGATTCCCAGCAACTCTATTCAGCGTGTAGAGATCATCACCAACCCTTCTGCCAAGTATGACCCGGATGGAAATTCTGGTATAGTGAATATAGTATTGGTGAAAGAAAAAAGATTGGGCTACAATGTCAACACCAACCTGGGCTTCACCAAAGGTAACGGTGAGAGATATAACGGCTCTGTAGGCGGTAACTATAACACTGGCAACCTCAACCTTTTTGGTAATTACAACCATGACCAAGGTATTTCTCACATGCGTGCGCGAATGAATAATGAAACTCTGGGATTATACAACCTCACTGCTATGCGCAGCGCCAGCCGCAACCACTTGGTAAAAGTAGGATTTGACTGGTTCATAGATGACAGGAATGCACTTACCATATATACCAACCAAGGTATGCGCGACCAGATGTTCATCACTCCGTCCTATCTCACCTTCAACAATGGTAATACTATAGTGGATAATAGTGACTATGATATGAATATGCGCAACCAAGACTATAGTTTCAACTATAAGCACACATTTCTGAAGCCCGGGCATGAGTTGGAGGTAGATGGTATATGGTCTATATTTCAGACAGATCTGTATGCCGGATTTGATTGGTTGTCTGCCGTGATGGGTGTGCAAGATGAAGCTCTGGGTACAGAACTACGTTACTATGGTCAAAATCAAGATGTAAGAAACAACAACCGCAGACTCCGTGCAGACTATACATTGCCTGTTTGGGAAAAAGGTAAATTTGAAATCGGAACACAGTATTTGGGCGATAATAGAACCGAAACTTTCCTCACCACGCAACGATTGCCAGTTTATGGCCCGGCAGGAAACATCACAGATGCACTAGAGGCACATGACATAGACTTCAGCTTTATACGTGATATCTATGCAGGATATGTAAACCTAGGCTATCAGTGGGAAAAATTTGGTATGCAGCTAGGTATGAGAATAGAAAATCAAGTAGAAAAACTTGATGTATTGCTCACAGGTAGTAGCGACATTCCGTCAGAATCGGCCAATATAGACCGTAATGACGTATACTTCTACCCATCAGCGTTTTTCACGTACAAACTCACAGAGTCTGACCAATTGAGCCTTAACTACAGCCGTCGTGTAGATAGACCCGGACCTTGGAGCATGAGCCCTGTCCGTAACTGGCAAACGGCAACAGCACGCCAGGAAGGTAATCCCAATCTGCGCCCGCAGTTCACAGATTCCTATGAAATCGGTTACTTAAAAACTTTTGGTAGAACAGGTAACATCAACGCCAGCATATTCTACAGAAATGTCAACGATTTTATGACGCAGCTCATTAGCGTAGATGAACTCAACCCCAACATCGTGATCATGCGTACGGAAAACCTTGACAACCGCTATGCATGGGGAGCAGAAACCTCTTGGTATCTGCGCCTGAGAGACTGGTGGAGCACTAACGGAGGCCTCAACTACTATGTGAATGAGATGAAAAGTGTATTGCCGGATGGCAACTTCAGAGAGGTAGTGCAGAACCAGTTTGTTGCACGCATGAGCAATGATTTCACCTTGGCAAAGAACACAAGATTGCAATTGTTTACCATGTATAATGGTGGGCAGCAAACCCTACAAGGTGAGACGCTATCCATGTTCAGACAAGACATTGGCATCAGACAAAACTTCGCAGGCGGCAAAGGTACCATCACAGCAAGATTGAGTGATATTTTCAATACCTTCTATGCTCGCAGCGCCAACGTGATTCCTTATGTGCAGACCGGCAGTTTCCGCTGGGAAAGCCGCACACTATATGTTGGGTTACAATACAACTTTGGTGGCAAAGTGCGCACCCGCGCAGACAAGCAGCGCAACCAAGGAGAGCAAGGAGGCGGTATAGGTTTCTAAGCCATACCAAACAATTTTGTCAAAAATCCGGTCTGTTTTCAGGTCCGGATTTTTTTTATTTGGGCGGCGGACGGGCCATTGCGCTAAATCTTGTTTGCCAAAACCTGCTCCACCAGCCGCTGCCGGCACACTCTCCCGGATGAGCCGGGACCCGGTACCGGCAGTGGCGGTGTCGCTTAGGTTTTGTCTGCACAAGGATACCGCGCATGTCCCTGCCGCAATTTTGCTACGCAAAATTTTTTACCGCAATCCACAAGGTCTAAAATTCTTGGCAAAAAAGTAAAAAAATGTACATTTGAAAAAATAAAAAACACATATGACACAAGCATACATATTTCCCGGTCAAGGATCACAATTTCCCGGCATGGCCAAAAACCGTTATGAGCAAAGCACACAAGTGCGTGAGCTTTTTGCGCAGGCCAAAGAAGTATTGTCATTTGACATAGGGGAAGTGATGTTCAACGGCACAGCAGAAGACCTTAAGCGCACAGAAGTCACCCAACCAGCCGTTTTTCTGCACTCGATTGCCGCTTACCACACCTTGGACAACCCACAACCGGCAGCCGTAGCTGGACATTCATTAGGTGAATTCTCAGCCTTGGTAGCCGCAAAAAGTTTGAAATTTCAAGATGCACTCCAGCTCGTTTCCCAGCGCGCACTTGCCATGCAGCAAGCCTGTGAAATTACGGCTTCTACCATGGCAGCAATATTAGGTCTGGAAGATTCTATCATAGAGGAAATCTGTGCTGCAACGCCAGGGGTTGTGGTTGCTGCCAACTACAATTGTCCGGGTCAATTGGTGATATCCGGGGAAGTTGCGGCAGTAGAAAGTGCTTGTGAAAAACTCAAAGAGGCTGGCGCCAAACGTGCTCTACTTCTACCTGTCGGCGGTGCTTTTCACTCTCCTATGATGGCGCCTGCAGAAGAAAAGTTGAAAACCGCTATAGAAAACACACCATTCACAGATCCATTCTGCCCCATTTACCAGAACGTTACGGCAAGCGCTGTGAGAGATGCAGATGCCATTCGTCAAAACCTAATAAGTCAACTCACAGCACCTGTCAAGTGGACGCAAACCATAGAGCAAATGTGGCAAGACGGCATTCACAGCTTCCTGGAAATTGGTCCTGGAAAAACGCTACAGGGTTTAGTAAAAAAAATAGTGAAAGAAGCAGAGGTAGATGGCGTTGCATAAACGTGAATTTCATGCCAATGGCAAACTTCTACTGAGCGGTGAGTATGTGGTGCTAGATGGTGCTTTGGCACTAGCCGTACCTGCAAAAAAAGGACAATCCATGCAGGTATTTGAACATTCAAATGAAAAATCTACTTCATTTGAATGGAAAGCCTACGACTACAACGGTGAACTATGGTTGCAAGAAAATTTTCAGCTCTCTGATCTAAAAATAGAATCTCAATCAAAAAGTGAAGCCAGCAAGATGCTCACTGCCTTGCTCAATGTTGTACATCAAGCAAAGCCAGAAATTTTTGATAAGCTAAGCAAGATTGAAACACATTTAGAGTTTCCAAATGATTGGGGCTTCGGTAGTAGTAGTACTTTGGTTTCACTTCTTGCTCTATGGAGTGGTATTAATGCCTATGAACTTTTGGCTGTGACCACCGGCGGTAGCGGATATGACATCGCCTGCGCGCAAGCCACCACCCCAATTTTTTTTCAGCGTGAAAAGAATGGTATATATGTGAAGCCGGTGCAGTTGCACAAAAACATATTGCCGCATCTCACATTTGTGCATCTCAATCGAAAACAAAACAGCAGAGAAGCCGTGATAGAGTATCAACAGCTTCCCAAATCACCTACACTCATTGAGGAGATCTCCAACATTTCCTTGAAAATGCAATTATGTGACAATGTAAGGGAATTCCAAATTTTGATGCAACGACATGAGTGGCTTCTCAGCACACATATCAACATGCCAACAGTACATTCCGTGCTGTTCCCAGATTTGGATGTAGCTGCTGTAAAATCACTTGGTGCATGGGGTGGTGATTTTGTAATGGTATGTTCAGAAAAAAAATTAGAAAATTATTTTTCTGAAAAAGGCTATAAAACCACTTTATCCGCAGAAAACTTCTGTTTCTAAGAAAAAAAGTCCGTTGTGAGATTAAACCTACAACGGACATATTATTTTAATCGAACTTACAATTTACGATCGATCATCAGGCCCAAATCGTGTTGGTGGTTGTTGCTGAATTCGGGGATTATTTTCATTGGATTTTTTCATCTCCTCACCTATTATGTTAGCGGTAGAGAAGGAAGCCACCATATTGTTGAGCATATCGCCAGCAGCACTTGGTGAGTTTGGCATGAGTATCAAATTAGATTTGGTGGTAGCACCTACCGCATTTAGCGTGTCATAGTGTTGCGTCACTACAATCAGCGCAGAAGCTTCTTGCGAATTTATACCTACTTTGTTCAATACGTTTACAGATTCTTCCAATCCGCGTGCGATTTCACGTCTTTGATCTGCAATACCTTGTCCTTGCAATCTTTTGCTTTCAGCATCAGCTTTTGCTTTTTCTACAATAAGAATACGTTGAGCATCACCCTCATATTGCGCTGCTACTTTTTCACGTTCAGCAGCGTTAATACGGTTCATAGCATGCTTCACCTGCTCATCCGGATCAATGTCTGTCACTAGGGTTTTGATGATGTCATATCCGTAGTCATTCATAGCTTCCTGTAGCTCAGACTTCACAGCAATGGCTATGTCATCTTTCTTTTCAAATACGTCATCAAGACGCAATTTTGGCACCTCTGCACGTACCACATCAAATACATAAGATGTAATCTGCGCAAATGGATTATCAAGTTTGTAGAAAGCATCATATACCCTCTCTTTGATTACTACATATTGTACAGACACTTTTATCTTTACAAATACATCGTCCTTGGTTTTAGTTTCAACTACCACATCCAATTGTTGGATTTTCAAAGACAAGCGTCCAGCAATTTGGTCAGCAAAAGGAAACTTAAAATGCAGACCAGAGTTTCGCACGCTGTGAAATTTCCCCAAGCGTTCTATGATTACGGCCGTTTGCTGTTTTACGGTAAACCACATCCCTAGAAAGCTCAAAACAATAAAAGCCAGAACAATCCAGAAAATTATGCTACCGCTAAATAGAAAATTTAAAACGTCTCCCATGGTGTTATTTTTTCAGATTAATTTGTTTAGTTATTAATAATTAAAGCATTCCAAGCTCAAATTTTGCCTCTTCACTCATAAGCTCCTTGCTCCATGGCGGATCAAAGGTGATTTCCACATCTGCGCTTTTCACCAACTCAATGCCGGCAATTTTTTGTTCCACTTCTAGAGGTAAGCTTTCCGCAACAGGACAATTGGGTGAAGTAAGAGTCATTACAACTTTTGCATCACCTTCTGAGCTCACTCTTGCATCATATATCAAGCCGAGTTCATAAATATCTACAGGAATTTCCGGGTCAAAAATGGATTTCAGCACTTGTACCATTTCCTCACTCACGGCATGCATCTGTTCGTTGGTCAATGACATGATTATTAATTTTCACAAAGCTACGCAATTATTTTAGGAGTAATTGCAAATGTCAAGAAGGCATAAATTCAAAAACTTAAACTAGCCTTAATCCAAATTGGACCGAAGAAAAATTTCTTTGCAAAGAACTCATATCATTTTTACGATTGACCTAATCGCCAAAAACCCCTATTTCCTAAGCAAAAGAGATTCGAAATTCTAAAGAAATTGAAATAAAAATTCAAAAGCAAAAAGAATGATACCAATCATATTTTTAATCATTCTAAATAAAAATAAATATTTACATTTGTGCCCGAATCGCATCAGACACAGAAGTAAAATGTACAAAAATCTCCTATTTTTAGTTTTTATATGTTGCCATATAATAGGAGTTTCACAAGTTTTAGAGACAAGAGAAATACATATTACGTTACAAGATAAAGCCAGCAAGCCTCTTGCAATTATTCCTGTTTATATTTCAGAAATTGATGAATATGCTACCACGGAAGGTAATGGAAGCCTTGCGATTGAAATTCCTGCTGAGCTAAAAACTCTAAACATAGAGATACTGGGAAGCGAATATGCTAATGCTATTGTAAACATTGCACTAACCCAAACTCAAAGTCATTGGGTGATAAAAGTAGATAAGACAGAAGGTAGTGTGCAATTAGACCAACTGACAGTTCGTGGCATGTCTCATGGAGAAAAAATGCGCGAAAGAGGCTTTGCGGTTGGTGTTGTAGAAACCAAAGCATTTGAAAATCAAAGTGTACAATCCGTAGAGTTATTAAATCGTGCTGCAGGAATAGGTATTCGCCAATCGGGCGGTCTTGGTTCTGATCTCACTTTCAATCTAAACGGCTTAACCGGCAATTCTGTGAGAATATTTATAGATGGTATTTCTATTAGAAATTATGGTCGTTCGTTTTCTTTGAACAGTATACCGCCGTCTATGATAGAACGAATAGAAATCTACAAAGGTGTATTGCCAACGGATTTGGCGGAAGACGCTCTAGGTGGCGGTGTAAACATAATTTTGAAAAAAAATATGCGCAACAGTGCCGGCATCGCATATTCTTATGGTTCATTTAATACGCATCAAGTGGATGCTAATGCAGCTTTCACTTTTCCGGAATCCGGAATAAGACTTAGACTTTCGGGGTTTCGTATAAGCTCGGACAATAATTATGAAGTGTGGGGTAATAATGTGTATTTAGTAGACAACACTACAGGCAGAAAAACCTACATACGCGCAAGAAGGTTTCATGATTCATTTCTGGCAGCGGGTGTAAAAGCCGACGTCGGCATTACTGAAAAAAGCTGGGCAGATGAATTGAATCTTGGATTTATACTTTCTAAAACGGACAAGGATGTGCAAACAGGTGCTACAATGCAGATAGTGTATGGCAACAGACGCACAGAATATGACACGAAAATGGCGAGCCTAGACTACAAGAAAAACAACTTTCTTGTCAAAGGTTTAGATGTGAAATCTTTAACTACGTTTTCTAGAACAGACCGGATTGTTATAGACACCATTCCATTTATGTATAATTGGCTAGGAGAAGTCATAAGATATCTACATGGCAACCCCGTGCGTTGGAATCGCGGAGGCGGTGAAGCAGGACCTGCAACCTTAGCTTCAAATCTTGAAGACAACATTGCCAATCGCACTAATTTATTGTACCGCATTCTGCCCAATCATAGTATTTCTGCAAACTATTATATCAACTATTTCACCAGAGAAATAGACGATCCATTGATGCCTAATGAAATGCGTGACGCCATGGATAAAAGAAAATTCATGAAACAAGTGGCAGGTCTAAATTATGAAGCGCTATTCTTTGATCAAAAACTGAGGTCAAATATTTTCTTCAAGCACTATATACAGAATGTTAGGCTCACAGAGGTTACACGCACTTTTCAACCCTTTACAGGCTCCTATTTAATCACAACAAATCGTCACGATAGAAAAATTCACAATAATGGTGTAGGCATGGCACTCTCATATCGATTGTCTGAAAAATACAATTTTGTGATGAGTGGAGAACAAGCGGTAAGACTACCTGGTTCCACCGAACTATTAGGTAATACCAGTGAAAACATTGACCCAAACTACAATTTGCGTGCAGAAAAAAGTTTTAATTTGAATGCAGGTGTTATTGCCGGACCTTATAATTTGGCACAGCACAGCATACTGTTTGATGTGAATTTCTTCACAAGAGATATTAAAGATATGATATTGCAAGGCGTCAGCCGCAATAGTGATGACACATACAATTTTGAAAATTTAGGAAAAGTATTGAGCAAAGGCTTTGATTTGGATATTAAATACAATTATGCGCAAAAGCTCTTTGTACACTCAACAATTTCTTATAACGACACCAGATTCAACAGACAATACAATGATCTTGGGGTTGAATATTTCTACTATCGAAGCCGGGTGAGAAACTTACCATTCTTCAATGCGAATGTCAATGTAGATTATGCAATAAAAAATGTTTTGCAAACAAATAGCTTACTTTCTATCAATTACAACCTGAGCTACATTCACGAATTTTATCGCGATTGGGAGAATTTATCTTCCGTAAACAAGGCTACAATTCCCACGCAGCTCATCAATGATTTGGCACTGGTGTACCATTTCCCGAATCGGAAAATAGCGCTTGCTTTTAACGCAAAAAACATTTTCAACGAGCAAGCTTTTGACAACTATGCTTTACAAAAACCCGGACGAGCTTTTTTCGGCAAACTCACTTATAACTTCCTTTAATCCAATACAACAATTAATAAATATTTTATGAAATTAAATAGTCTAAAATTCAACAGATTGTTAGCTTCAGCGCTCTTCATGACTTCTTTAGCTTTTACTACTTCCTGCAATGATGATGATTTGCAGGGTGGTTTGCCTGTTGATACCACACAGCCATTCATGCACGTTGGGTATGGTGTTAACTATACAGATGTGGCTGAAGGCTCTGTACTCCCAATTCAAGACTTAAGAGGTGGTAGCATCAGTTTTCAAAACAATGGTTACTCTCTTGAGCCTGCACGTACGCACCGATTCTACTCCAATTCTGATGGTAGTTTGCTATACAACCTAGAATATGGCAATGGGAACATTGTGAAATACAGAACGGTGGGTTCTCCCGGATTTTATCAAGTTTTGGACGAAATCAATGTTACCAATATCATAGGCACAACCCATCCTCGTTGGAAAGTCTTAAATGATGACACTGGATTGGTGTACAATATTGTAACTGAACATCAGCGTGATGAAAACAACAATTATCTGCGTACAGTAAGCAAAATTGATATTGCTGCAATTGGGCTGCAAAACCTTACAATTGGCGAAAGAGTAAGCCTTGAATTGCCACAAGAAACGCATGCTAGCATTCCCAACATTCACATTTGGCGCATAGATATGCCTGTAATACAAGGCAACAAAGTATATTTTGGAGTAGCCAAAAGAGGTTTTGACGGAGCTGAAAATGTTACAAATAACACTTACCAAGCTTCTACATTGGTGCTAGACTACCCATCACTCACCAATCCACAGATTATCAATTCACCTCTGGGTGTTGGTGAAACCTATGGTTACAGAACACCGTCCTATATCACAACAGAAACACAGGATATATACCATGTGAACATGCAAAACTCCAAAATTTTCCGCATTCAAAATGGGGTTTATGACAACAGCTATGACTTTGATGTTGCTCAAGCTTTAGGAATGAGTGCAGTTGGAGGCACAGGTATTTTCTATGCTGGCAATGGAATCGCCTACATGCCGTTTTATGACGCTACCCTGGGAATTAGTCAAGAAGCTGGAGCTTGGGGTGTAGCTAGAATCGATCTCAATAGCCGCACTGCTATAAAAATGAATACACCCAATAACATGTGGTTAAGATATTATCAAAATGCTAAAATAGGTGCAGATGGCAAACTTTACATGGCTCTTTGCCCACTCACAACTCCTGGAAATATTTACATTTTTGATCCGAACCAGGCCAATCCAAATGGTTTTGAATTGGGATCTTCATTGGCAGTATCAGGAGAAGGCTTCTATTTAGGTGTTTTCTAAAAACTAAGAATTCGTTTTTTTGATTGTAAGAGTCTGCTTTGCGAAAAGCAGGCTTTTCTTTTTGACAATAAATCAGAAAAAAACCGTCTCAAAGCTGTTATTGAGACGGTTTCTTTTATATCTATAGAAATTGAAGTAGCATCACTCCCATTCTATGGTAGCCGGTGGTTTGCTGGAAATGTCGTAAGCCACACGGTTGATGCCGGGAACCTCGTTGATGATTCTACTTGAAATTTTATCAAGCAAATCATAAGGCAAACGGGACCAAGTAGCTGTCATGAAGTCCGTGGTGTCTGCAGAGCGTATCACAGCAGTATAAGCATAGGTGCGCTCATCTCCCATCACACCCACTGATTTCACCGGAAGTAGCACTACAAAAGCTTGGCTCACCTTTTCATACCAGCCGGCATTGCGCAATTCCTCAATAAAAATTGCATCTGCATTTTGCAAAATTTCAATTTTTTCAGCGTTTACTTCCCCTAAAATTCTTATTCCTAAACCAGGACCCGGGAATGGATGGCGCATGACTTGGGTTTTACTGATACCCAGTGCTTCACCAACTTGGCGTACCTCATCTTTAAAAAGTTCACGTAGCGGCTCCACCAATTGCAACTTCATATACTCTGGCAATCCACCAACATTATGGTGCGATTTGATGGTCGCCGAAGGACCTTTCACAGATTGTGATTCTATAACATCAGGGTAAATGGTTCCTTGTGAGAGAAAATCCACATTATCCAGTTTTTCTGCTTCTCTATCAAAAATCTCGATGAATCTTCTACCGATTATTTTGCGTTTTTCTTCAGGATCTGAAATGCCGGACAATGCTTGCATGAAATCTTCTTTGGCATCTACATGCACAATGTTCATATTCATTTCCTTGCCATAGGTTTCCATGACTTGTGCGGCTTCATCCTTTCTTAGTAATCCGGTATCTACGAAAATGCAGGTAAGTTGCTCGCCAATAGCTTGTTGCAAGAGCACTCCGGCAACAGAAGAATCCACACCACCGGATAAGCCAAGAATTACATTTTTATCACCAACTTGTTCTCTGATTTTGGCTATTTGGTGCTCTACGAAGTTTTCAAGCTTCCAGTTTTTCTCCGCTTGGCAGATGTTAAACACGAAATTATGCAAAATCTCTGTGCCATGCTGCGTATGATAAACCTCTGGATGAAACTGTACAGCATACAGCTTTTTGTCTTCATTTTGCATGGCAGCTATCTCAATTCCTGACTTGCCAATTACCACAAAATCTTCTGGCGTAGCAGCCACTTCATCAAAATGGCTCATCCATACGTCAAATTTCTGAGGGATATTGTGAAAAAGTGATGACTTATAATTTATATGAAATTGAGAGCGTCCATATTCTCCTTTTACACCTTTTTGAACTTTACCACCCAGTTGATGCGCCATGAGTTGCATGCCATAGCATATACCCAACACCGGAATTCCTTGCTCATACACAGCCTTGTCTATGACAAAAGCATTTTCTTGCAATACAGAAGAGGGACCACCGGACAGAATAATCCCAACAGGGTTTTTGCTCAAAATTTCTTCTAAAGGCATAGTACAAGGTACTACCTCTGCATACACATCAGCCTCTCGTATACGACGTGCAATAAGCTTATTATATTGTGACCCAAAGTCTATAATTACAATCCCCTTATCCATATTTTATTGATTTTTCTTGAAAAAACTATCTACAAATTCCGCTTTGTTAAACACCTGCAAGTCATTCACCCCTTCTCCTACACCTATATACTTCACAGGGATTTTGAATTGGTCTGAAATTCCCAGCACCACACCGCCTTTGGCTGTACCATCAAGTTTAGTGATTGCCAGAGAAGTGACCTCTGTAGCTTGGGTGAACTGCTTTGCTTGCTCAAATGCATTTTGCCCCGTAGAGCCGTCAAGAACAAGCATTACTTCATGTGGAGCATCCGGCATCACCTTTTGCATTACCTTTTTAATTTTGGTAAGCTCATTCATCAGATTTATCTTGTTGTGTAGCCTACCAGCCGTGTCCAGCAATACCACATCCGCACCTTGTGCTTTGGCAGACTGCACGGTATCAAATGCCACAGAAGCTGGGTCAGAACCCATTTTTTGCTTCACAATAGGCACACCTACTCTACGTGCCCAAATGTCTAATTGGTCTACAGCAGCCGCGCGGAAAGTATCGCCGGCGCCCAATACCACATGCAAACCTTCACGGCGAAACTGCTGAGCCAGTTTGCCAATGGTTGTAGTTTTACCCACACCATTTACCCCTACAACCATGATCACGTAAGGACCATCTGCAGGCTTGTCAAATCGCATGTTTTCTACTTCACCGTTTTGATTTTCTGCTAGCATACCCATGATTTCCTCACGTAGTATCCTATCCAGTTCAGAGCTATTTATATACTTATCTCTCTCTACCCGTTGCTCAATGCGCTCTATGATCTTTATGGTAGTAGGCACTCCTACATCAGAGGCTATTAGAACCTCTTCCAGCTCATCTAGCACCTCCTCATCCACCTTGGATTTGCCCACAACAGCGCGGCTCATTTTGTCAAAAAACGACTGGCTAGACTTTTCCAGTCCTTTATCCAGCGTTTCCTTACTTTCCTTGTTAAATACTTTTTTGAACCAACTCATATTTTGTGATTGTCAGGTTTGGTTTAGTGTAAATTCTTTAAAAACAATGTTAAAGGCAAAAGTACAAAAAAGAAAAAGTCGCTACTAACGTAACGACCTTTTATTTTCTGCATCTGTCTATAGCAGACAGCAATTATTTCTTTTTATTCAAGAAATCTGTAACATCATCGGCATTCATTACTCTTTCTTCAAAGACATACGCGCCAGATTTTGGTGATTTCACCATTCTTATCACTTTGGTCAATTTCTTAGACCCTGTCTGTAGTGTTGCAACGGTTTTCTTAGCCATTTCAGATTATTTAATTTCTTTGTGAATAGTATATTTTCTAAGAATCGGGTTGTATTTTTTCATCTCGATTCTGTCTGGCGTATTTTTTTTGTTTTTCACGGTAATGTATCGTGAAGTGCCTGCCACGCCACTCTCCTTGTGCTCTGTGCACTCAAGTATCACTTGCACTCTATTTCCTTTGCTTTTCTTAGCCATCTTGGGTGGTTTTACTTAATTAGACCTTCTTTTTTAGAACGTTCAATGGCCTCTTCAATACCAATCTTGTTGATAGTTTTGATACCATTGGCAGATACGCGTAGCGTTACCCACTTCTCTTCACTGGGCACATAAAACCTCTTTTTCATAAGGTTAACTTCAAACCTTCTTTTGGTTTTATTATTCGCATGAGAAACCTTGTTTCCCACCTGTGCTTTCTTACCGGTAATTTGACAAATTTTAGACATCTTGGTTTCGCCTTTTTAAAACGGAGTGCAAAGTAACGCATTTTTTTTTAAACTACCAAATTGTTTGGCTTTTCCATTTCTATTTAGCCTTGAATTATGGTACTTGGCACAAATTTCCTTGTCTTGATTTGGC
>JAUNRT010000008.1 GCA_030535475.1 Weeksellaceae bacterium
CATGCGCGGTATCCTTGTGAAATCAAAAGCGGGTGAAGGCGTTTGTGGCAGTACCAGGTCACGGCGATAGCCTGAGAGTGTGCTGCCCCAAACTGCCTGAACAGCTTTTCATGAACAAGATTTTAGCGCAATGGCCCGGTCCCGTACCTACGGGAGCCTCCCAAATAAAAAATAAATTAACTAGTCACCCAACCCTCCTATCTGTAGTCCACAAAACTAGGCCTCAACTGCTGCGCATGTAGCACGTGCTCACGGAAACGCAAAACCGTTGGATGAAAAATCTGTCCCATAATCTCAGTCCAAGCCAAAGGATAACCGGCATTATCTCCCAATACATTGCCCGGATTTGCCAGCAAAAGCTCCGTTTTTTCGTCCAGGATGTGGTTGAGTTGTTGCCACCATACGGTGGTGAGCGGTGTGTATGGTTTGCAGATAAAAGCACCATTGCCCACCAGTAGCGGATAATGCTGCTCAAGGTTTTTTTGCAAGGTACCACCCACGGGCGCCACTGCAGAAGGGCGGTACTCAGTGTAGCCCGCCAACCACAGATTTTCGCTTGCATTGAGTTTAGAAAAAACTGATTTCCAGGAAGTTTCACATTTTTTTATGTCCATATAGCCGCCACCTAAATGATGCATGAAGCAGCAACGAAGATAATCTGACCGGTGCACCAAAGATAGAGAGTGATAGGCTCTATGGAGTTGAAAATCAGCAGGTAAAAAATCATGCAAATTCTCAGCTGTGACCAATTGCACCTCTACATCGGCATTTTTGTAGATTGTATTCAAGTGTTTCTGGCGCGCTTGGCTCATAGAGTTATCCCCTGTCCAGAAGCAGTAAATAATAGGTCTAGCAGGCTGTAAATCAACCGGTTGATATTCCAAGTTTGTTAAAAAAGTATTTTGAAACACTTTTTCATCCAACTTTTCAGTAAATAGCTGATACCAAGCGTTTTTGAGCTGAATTTTGAAAGATTTTGTATAGCGAGACATGGCTTTGCCGGCTTATAGGCTTATGTTGCCATCTACCATGGTGAGCTTTCTGTCAGCCAATTCTGCTAGTTCTTTGTTGTGCGTTACTACAACAAATGTTTGCCCCAACTCATCTCGCAAGCGCAAGAATAGTTGATGCAACTCTGTAGCATTGCGAGAATCAAGGTTGCCGGAAGGCTCATCTGCAAACACCACAGAAGGATCGTTGATCAATGCGCGCGCTACAGCTACACGCTGCTGCTCACCGCCGGAGAGCTGTGAAGGCTTGTGCCCGGTGCGGTCTTTGAGCCCAAAAAATGACATGAGTTCCAGACCTTTTTTGTGCATAGTGGCCATAGATTTGCCCTGAATCATACCCGGAATACACACGTTCTCCAAAGCTGTGAATTCCGGCAATAATTGATGAAATTGAAATATGAAACCTATTTGCTGATTGCGAAATGCCGAGAGTTTACTATCATTTAGGCGTGTGACATCTTCACCGTTGATGATAAGACTGCTATTGTGTTTTTGGGGATCAGAAGTTCTGTCTAGGGTACCCAAAATTTGCAAAAGAGTGGTCTTGCCAGCTCCGGAAGCACCTACTATAGACACAATTTCGCGGGGCGCCACCTCCAGCGAAACCCCTTTAAGTACTTCCAATTCGCCAAAATTCTTATAGATATTATGTGCTTTGATCACTGTCTTGCGGTTTTTGCAAATTTAGTCAATTAGTTTGTGAAGATTTGCCTGTTTGTGGTGAGTGTGGGTAGTAGATTTGTAAATGGTTAGACTGTATCTTCATAGGAATACCCTCTTGTGCAAAGCCCAAGTATATGAAGTGTTTTCCATCTTGTAGCGCGCATCTTGGTAGTTTTGCTCTAAGTTGTACGCTCTGTCCTGGCTCTAATTGAAACGCTGGAATCTGCACTTCCTCCATACAATAGGACTCTAGAGCATACATTTCCGGCGTGAAATTGGCGTATAGTTTCATAGTCCCTTCCGGCGTGTAAGAAACAGCTCTTTGATGATGATTCTCTAGGTTGATTGTCAGAAAGATGGAGTCTGCAGTACTTTCTGCTTCAAGTACTTGCATAGCAATGAGATATAGGGTTTGGAAATCCTCAATTTTTCTGTATTTATAGCTTTCTGTGCGTGCTGAGTGCAGCATTAATGAATCTTGTGATTGTATAAATTGGCTGAAATATGTAAAATCATTACCCTGCAACATTTCTTCTGATTGCCAAATGTCATACTGCGATTTGCGGTTCTCAATAGTAACTATGTTTGCGGCTTGCTTGTGAGGGTAATTGTAGAAATTAAAAAGTGAAGTGCTTTGATAACGCTCAAAGGCTGCCCACTTATCTGTGTGCTGCCCAGCCTGTTGCATAAACTCCTTATAGCCATGATATTGGATTTTCACCGGTGGTGAGGGTATAGCCATGTATATTCTTGCCAAAAGCAGTAACCCAGCACCCACTATGGCTAATTTTTGCGTTGTAGCTACCCATTGAGGCTTGTTTCTCAAAAACTGAAAAAGGAGGTAAAACATAGGCACTAGCGCCACCAAAATCCACTGCGCTTGCACATAGGTCTTGAAAGTCATCAACAAAAGGAATATGAGTGTAACGAGCACTGTCCAATACATAGATTTCTCAAAGCTACTTGACCATCTAGGTTTCAACAATCTTTTTACCACCCAATAAAACACCAATGGCGAACCTGTATATACTATAGCCAGCAAATAATCTGTGATGAAGTTGAACTTAAAATGATCATGCACGCTTCTTCTCACCAAATGAAATTCTATAGACACAAAATCATGCTGCCACTGCCACCAAAGATGGGGAAGATACAAGACCACACCCAGCAACACTGCTGAATAGAGCTGCACATTGCGGCGGAGTTGCCAAAAAACCGGCAATATGCTGAAAAGTATGAGTAAGGCTGCGTGATATTTGCTATACATGAGGAGTGCCATACAAACACCCAGCAAAGCAGAATTTAGCCAACTTGCATTTTGTAGAAAGCGCCTCCAAACCACCACATAGACTATACTGAAGAATAGTAGTGGAGCATCTGGCGTTGTGATAAAAGAGAAAATCTGAAACATCACAAACGACATGTAGAGCGCTGTATAAAGCACTAATTCTGCTCTGGATTTGAGCCTGAGAAAGTTTCCCAAAATCCAAAAACCCAATGCAGCCGCCGCCGCAGTTATTAGCCTTACTCCCAACTCGTTTTGCAAGAGTAGAAATCCCGGTTTTATCCACCAAGCTACCATAGGCGGATGGTCAAAATAACCCCAATCTGGTTTTTGAGACCACACCCAGTAATATGCTTCATCATCTATGAGTGGCGTCAACCAAGCTTGCAATGCGTTGAGAGCAAATATTCCAGCGGCCAAGATCCAGAGTAGTCTGTTGATTTTTCCGGAATGATGGTTTGGTAGCAATTCAGTGTTCATAGCAAGACTGGTTTCCGCAAACAAGTTGGTTTATAGATCTCAAGCTGGGCTTAATCTGCACAAATATAGAATTATTTCAACAGCACAGATTGGCTTTTATCCTACAGGCTTGAAGTGCCATGAAAACTTCACGGCTGCCAAGCGAATGCCTACTATCAGCAATACTGTAAACAGATGTATCAGACTTTGGTTGAGTGAGGTGGCATATTGCAAGAGAAAGTATAGAACGCCACCCGATATACAGGCTGTAGCGTAAATCTCTCTTCTGAGCAATAAAGGAATTCTATTTACAAGAATATCTCTCAAAACCCCTCCAAAACAGCCTGTGATGGTACCTAATGTTATAGCAATCATGGGATTGGCACCAAAATATATGGCCTTTTCTATGCCAATTACGGTAAACATCCCTAGACCCAGTGTGTCAAACATGAAAAGAGTAACCTTAAAATTCTTCTCAATAGATTTGAAAATCATAGTGAGTATAGCAGCACACAAAATCACTATAAAAGTAGTGTTATCCTTCATCCAAAACACAGGCACATCTAGCAACAAGTCTCTTACCGTACCGCCACCCACAGCAGTAGCAAAGGCTATAATGAGCACTCCAAAAGGATCTAGCCTGTGCTGTATAGCTGCAAAAGACCCTGACATGGCAAAGGCTACAGTGCCTGCAAGCTCTATGATATAAGATAGCTGATCTGTCACAATTGTATCAATGTTTTTATTGGCAACATTTACCTATGAGGTACAAAAATATTAGTGTACTATGTTTACAATTTTTCCGGGAACCACAATCACCTTTTTAGGTTGTGCATCTCCTAGAAACTTCTTGGTCTGCTCCTCCTGCATCACCGCTTTTTCTATATCAGCAGCCGCCAAATCTGCTGGAAGTTCCAGAGTAAATTTCATTTTGCCATTGAATGATATAGGGTAAGCTTTGGTGTTTTCTACCAAATAACTGGCATCAAACACAGGGAAATCTTCCAAGGCTACAGATTCTGTATTACCACACTTCTGCCATAGCTCCTCTGCAATATGTGGTGCATAAGGTGAGATAAGAATAGCCAAAGGCGTAAGAATTTCACGCTTGTTGCATTGCAATTTCTGCAATTCATTTACCGCAATCATAAAGGCAGAAACCGCCGTATTGAAGGAGAAAGATTCTATATCTTCAGTCACCTTTTTTATGGTCTGATGCAGTATTTTCTGTTCTGCCGCTGTGGCTGGAGCATCCGAGATATTCACACCATCTGCATTGTGATATAGTCTCCATAGTTTTTTGAGAAAACCATATACTCCGCTCAACCCGTTGGTATTCCAAGGTTTTGTTTGCTCCAAAGGCCCGAGAAACATTTCATACATTCTCAAGGTATCTGCACCAAATTCTTCACAAATATCATCCGGGTTTACAACATTGTACTTAGACTTGGACATTTTTTCCACCTCCCGACCTACAATATATTTGTCTTCAACAAGCTCAAATTCAGAGTCTTTGAGGTCATCTCTCCAGGTCTTGAATCCTTCAATGTCCAACTCATTTGATTTGCCCACCAAGGCAACATCTACATGTATGGCATCTGTCACAAAATTGTCTTTTTGTGCAATACCCACAAATTGATTGGTACCGTTGATACGATATGCGAAGGCGCTCTCACCCAAGATCATACCTTGATTTATGAGTTTCTGAAAAGGCTCATCAATAGGTATGATATTTCTATCTTTCAAAAACTTGGTCCAGAACCTTGCATATAGCAAATGTCCGGTAGCGTGTTCGCTGCCTCCTATGTATAAATCTACATTTTTCCAATATTGCAAAGCCTCATCAGATGCTATAGCATTGGAATTGTCAGGATCCATATAGCGCAGGAAATACCATGAACTCCCGGCCCAGCCCGGCATAGTATTGAGCTCTAACGGGAAAACCTTGTCACCGTCTATCTTATCATTGCTCACCACTTGATTGTTTACCGTGTCCCAAGCCCAAGTTTTGGCTCGTCCGAGCGGTGGATCGCCATCGCTGGTTGGCAAATATTCATCAACCTCAGGCAATGTAAGTGGCAAAAATTCAGCAGAAATGGCTACGGGGATTTCATCTTTGAAGTACACCGGAATGGGCTCACCCCAATATCTCTGTCTGCTAAACACAGCATCGCGCAAGCGATAATTGGTTTGTAGTTTGCCAATATTTTTTTGTTCTATTTCCTGTAAAATTCTAGCTCTACCTTCCTCATAATCAAGCCCATCCAGTATTTGCGAGTTGATGTACTTCAAGTTGCCTTTTTCTGTAAAAGCCGCCTCTTGTGTATGAAAATCTTGGAAAATTGCCGGAATCTCTAATTGAAAATTCTTGGCAAAGGCGTGATCTCTTTCATCACCCGCCGGCACAGACATTACAGCTCCGGTACCGTAACTGGCAAGTACAAAATCTGATATCCAAATGGGCAATTTCTCGCCGGTAAGTGGATGTAGAGCGTATGAGCCTGTGAAAGCTCCAGAAATTGTTTTTGTGTCAGACATGCGCTCCCTTTCAGACTTGAGAGAGGATATGCGTATGTAGTTTTCTGCCTCGGCTCTTTGCTCTTCTGTGAGCAGTGACTCTACCAACTCATGCTCAGGCGCCAAAGTGAGAAAAGAAACTCCATAAATAGTATCAGGACGTGTGGTGAAAACCTCAATATTTTGTCCATTTTCTGTTTGGAAATTCACGGATGCACCTATACTTTTTCCTATCCAGTTGCGCTGCATTTCTTTGAGAGGCTCTGGCCAGTCTATTTTTTCTCCATGCTCTGTGATGCCGTGTAGCAATCTCTCTGCATAGGCCGTGATGCGCATCATCCATTGCGTCATGAGTTTGCGCTCTACCGGGTGACCACCGCGTTCAGAAACACCATTTACCACCTCATCATTGGCAAGTACAGTACCCAAAGCAGGACACCAATTCACATGCGCTTCTGCTAAGTAAGTGAGTCTGTATTTCAGCAAAATATTTTGCTGCTCTTTATGGTTCATTTCTTTCCAAGCTGTGGCGTCAAACTGCGGTGTATCTGCATCACATACAGCATTTATGCGCAAATTACCTTCCTGCTCAAAACATTCTACAAGCTCTGTAATAGGCCTGGCAGCGTCACAATCTTTGCAGTAATAAGATTGGAAAAGTTGCAGAAATATCCACTGCGTCCAACGGTAGTATTGTGGGTCTGAGGTGCGCACTTCTCTGCTCCAATCAAATGAGAAGCCCATTCTGTCTAGCTGCTCGCGGTAGCGAGCTATGTTTTGGCGTGTAGTGACGGCGGGATGTTGGCCAGTCTGTATAGCATACTGCTCTGCCGGAAGCCCAAAGGAGTCATATCCCATCGGGTGCAGCACGTTGTATCCTTTGTGACGCTTGTAGCGCGCATATATGTCAGATGCTATGTAGCCCAGTGGGTGCCCAACATGTAATCCAGCGCCTGATGGGTAAGGAAACATGTCTAGCACATAGTACTTGGGTTTCTGTGATGTGGTTTGGGCGGCAAATGTTTGATTTTCTGCCCAGAATTTCTGCCATTTTTCTTCTATCTCTTGATGTAAATAGTGCATCTTCAATCCTTTTGCAAGTGGCAAAGGTAAGCACTTGTAGTCAGAATTCAAGACTGAAATGCGCACAAATGGCCAAAGTGATGCCGGGTGCGATTTTTTTTATGATAAGTAGGATGATTTGGGCGGCTCCCGAGCCCAGCGGCACAAGCCCATCGCGGCTCGGGACCGGGCTTTCCACTAAATCCTGCTGGTCTGTGCATACAAAACCTGCTTCTGGCGGCACACTCTCACGGATGAGCCGTGACCCGGTACCGCCAGCAGCGGTTTTGTAATATGCACAGCCTGCACAGGATACCGTGTCAATCCCTGCCGCAAACTGCCTATCGGCAGTATGTTGGAGGTTTTTTCAAATTTTAAAATTCACCGCTTTTATATATAGTAATGATGAAATGAGCTATGCGATTTTTCCTGAAAACATGGCGTCATTTGTGTTTTCTCATCGCTTTGCAGGCAAAAAATGGTCTTGTGATGGTGGCCTAGTCCGGATGCGAGCGGCTATCCTTGCAAAGCCTGCTGCCTCTACAAACAGTGGGCTGGCCGGTACTGGAATCCCTTGTGGTGGACGTGCCGGAAAGCCCTCTGTTTGTGGCAGCAGGGGAGCAAGATAATAGCGGGCAGCCGGAATAAACTCCTTAAAAAAAAGAAAAAAACTCCTGTGATTGCACGAGATATTAAGTACTCGCACTTGATGTACGCTATTGTGTGTGTGGTGGGTTGTTTTGCTGATTGCGTGTGCTGCGTAGCAGGCTGTAGGAGTACCAAAGGAGCATGATGGTGATGATGGGCAGAACTATCCAGAGCCAGGTTTTTTGGAAAAAATCTGCGGTGGGTGCAGGTGTGGTGATTTGGGTTTCTGGGCCGAGCGTAAGTGGCGTGAGTGAGGTGGGTATTCTGTCTTGGAAATGGACGATGTCATACTGCGGGAGGTAGCTGCTTGGATTGCCATAGGCAAGGAAATAGCGGCTGGCAGGTGTGAAACGAATGGTGAGTTGCTGCTCTGGTGCATAAATTCTCGCTGTGTGTATGGGTAATGGGGCATTGTGGTCATTGTGCACGAGGATTCTGAGATGTTTTGCGCGAATGGGCTCCCACACTATTTTTTCCGGGTTGTCTGAGCGGAAAATGCCGATGCCGGCCGTGGCATAGCTGTATTGTGTGCCGCCGGCATATTGTGTGCTGTCTATGGCGTACTGCACGGTGATGGGTCTGTAGTAGTCTATCCCGGTATCTGCCTGAAGTTGCAGCGCGCTGACGGGTATGGTGTAGGGTAGGCTGAGCAGGATTTCAGTGGATTGCTGTTGAGTGTTTTCGCGGGTGAGGATTTTTAGAGGTTTGATTTCTTGCCAGTTTTGCTGCGCGGAATCTTTTCTGGAAATGGCGGTGGACAGGAGTGTGTTTTTTTCCTGGGTTTGCACTTGCAATCTGTAATAAGGGTAATTGGAAGCAGGGAAGTTTAGCTGGGTGAATTTAAGGTCTGTGTAAGGGTTTTTGATGGCAATGATGCGGTAGTCTTGCAAGATTGTAAACCACTGTTGCTGGTCGTGACTGCCTTGTAGTTGTACTTGCCAATCAAAATTGTCTTCCCGGAACTGGAGCTGCATATGATTGATGAGCTGCGGACGGGTGAGATGAAATGTGTAGTAGCTGCCTTGTGGCGAGTGAGAGGTGTTGATTTGCTGAAAGGTGACGTTTTGGGTTTTGTCTATGAGTTTGTGCCGGCTGAGGATGAATGGCTCTTCCAAGGTGTCTTGCTCTGCATTGATGGCATAGACACGCAGGTCTGCCATGGAAGGCTGCGTTTTTTCTACAACTTGTGGTGGCAATGTGAGGCTGTGCCATGTGTGCTCTACGCCAAGGATTTCTCTGCTGTAGCGGTATTCTTGCGCTTGTGCTAAGGCGTTGGCTGATAGGTGCAGAAATAGACAAATTATGCTAATCTTCCGGATGGTCATGCATGAGGTTTTTGTACTTGTTGTATAGAAAGGAGATGATGAGCAATAGCACGCCTAATGCTAGGAACACGAGGGTTTTGGAAATGGTGTCTAGATGGCTGAGATCCCAGAACACGACTTGAATGAGGGTGTAAGCAAACAAAATCATGGCTGCTATGCGCAAGTATTGCTTGCGATGGTAGATGCCAAGCGCCACCAATACTAATGCGTAAATTCCCCATAGTATGCGTTGCGCAATATCCTGATCTACCGGCAACCTGAGCATTTGCAACCAATGCAGTAGCTCACTGGTTGCTACCCAAAGGGTGAGTGCATGCAATGCCAATTCCAATACTTGCGGTGTTGCAGGTGGGAATTTGATTTTTTTGCCATTTTGCCATAAAAACCAGCCGGCAAGTATTGCAGCACCTATGCTTATGTAGCGTATGAGGTGGTGCATGATGCCTGTTGGTGGCGCAAATGGTGAGCTTGAAGGAAACAATACAAGTTCTCTGACTTTATCCAATTCGTGTAAACCCTCTGTTGCAAAAAAGAATAGGGCAAAAATAAGTAGTACTGTGCTGACAACCTGTAGCTTATAGTTGCGAATTTTGTAGAGATTGATGGCGGAAAACACTGAAAGGAATGTGAGTGTATAGATTGTCTGCCATAAGACTCTGAAAGGATAGTATGTAGGCAATAGGAGCGAATAATCTACTTGCGGATGGTCTGCTACCAATTGATCTAGCTGCCACTGGCGTTGCATCCAATATCTCCCAACCTCATCATAGCCGGTGAAGAATAATGCATAGAACAATATGGCGGGAATGATGTAATGTAAAAGATTGCGTGGTGCGGTGTTGGAGGCATTTGGAGTATTTTTATTACCGAATTGGATGTAATTGATGACTGCAAATATGGCAATGAATATGAGTGAGTAGAGAAAATCTTGATTGAAGACCGGGGTGAAGTTGTTGTCTGTGTATAAAGAACTGGAAATTCTGGAGCTAAACACAAAACTGAGAAATGCGAGTAGCATAACGGGATATGACATTTGCACATAAAAGCGTACGGATTGTCTCTTACCTGTCCAAAAAAGTATGAGCGCTAAGCCTGCCCACATGAGTGTGATCCAGTTGCCACTAAACTGCAATGGAATGGCTATGACTGTGAACACCAAAACTAAGCCTACAACCATGTGTAACAATGCCTGGTCTACTAACTTCTGTTTGAAAATGATTTGACCTACTAGTAGGTGCAACGTAGCATTGAAAATGGCAAACAAACTTAAATACTGCCCGAAGGCTGCAACGGAATCTACCCAAAAGTAGCCTAGAATGAAGTATAATATGGAGTTGGCGAGCAGAAAAAGGACATCTGATCGGCTGAATTTTTCTTTTCTTATGATTTTGTAGGCTAAGAAAGTGGTGTAAAATATTATAAAAAATACTGTAAGAAATGTGAAGCCTAAAGCAAAGTTGGCCTCGCCCAATTGTGACTGAATCATCCAAGCAATGTAAATACCCCATGTGGCTAAGAAAGCGGAATGAAAGAGGATTTTCCAATACTTGCGGAATGAGATGTACAGCATTCCCACATTGATGAGGGTGATATATGCAAATAAGATTCTGGCATCTCCAGTTTCGCTACCGAGCAAAAAAGGTATGGCGTATGCTCCTACAAGCCCCATGAGTGCTATGATACGCCGGTTGTAGGCTAAGGCGGAAAGAACGGTGAATATGGTGAAAAGCACCATCATGAAAAATGCTACTAAATTGGGTATGAGTGCATATGCTTGGTATGCGGCATACGTGATAAAATAGAATATGGCTAGTGCTCCACTCTGTAGAACCGCACTGAAAGCATCATAATTCTTTTTGAGTTTTATGGAAATGGCAAATAAACTGATGCCAAGTAAATAGCCTAAGATTATGCGGCCTAATGGGCTTATGAGGTCGTGGTCGATGGCATAATTCACTCCGATGCCTGCGCCTATGACGAGTATGAGAATTCCAATTTTATTGATAAGGTTTTCTCCTATAAATTTTTCTAAATCGCCAGGAATGGCTTGTTTAAATGTTTGTTGGATATTGTCGCCAATCTTTTGTTTAGGTCTTGGAGTTGCAGCTTTAGGTGCAGATTGTGGATGAGGTTGAGCGGAAGGGTAATTTTCAGATAACTTTGCCTCTGTCGGTAGGCTTTTTGGTGCCGCTATTTCTGCTTCTTCACGCAGCTCATAGATCTGAAACTGCAATTGCTTGATCTGACGCTGAAATTCTTCTTGACGATCAAGAAGTATATGCAATTGCCGCTGTAATTCATCTATTTTGCCGGATTGAGACACCTATGGAAAAATTTATTTTGAAATAAAGGTAAGTGCTTTTTTGAAGCGATTTACAACTTTAAGAAAAAAGACTTGATTATTAAGCTAGTGAAAGCAAACTATAGATAGAATACGAATTTCTATGCTTACTCTACTTGATATTTCTCGCTCAGAAATTTTATGGTTTGCTCCATGAGTTGCTGCAATACTTTGAGATTGATGTCACTAAGCTTATTGACATATATGCAAGCCTTACCCATCTTGAATTTACCCAAATCTTGAAGCAGATGCTGATGCTCGTCTAATCCAGTGAAAACATAAAGAGAAATCGCTGACTTACGAGGTGAAAAGCCAATCAAAGGTGCAGATCCGCTGTGTCCGCTATCGTACGTGTAATGATATGTGCCAAACCCAATAATACTCGCACCCCACATTCGCGGTTGATGTCCGGAAACCTCACTCATCAAGCCAATCAACTCCTGACTGTCTTGCCTACGCTGCTCTGTATGCGAACCTTCCCGGAGAAAGTCTTGCACATCTTGTGCGGTATAGTGGGTTTTCTGAGCCATCTTATGGAAAATTAATAATTGCCATTGGGCATATAGCCGCGCATGATGCCTCTGGAACTTTCTGTAACAAACTGCAGAATTTCATCACGTTCCGGGGTTGCGGCAAGCTCTGTTTCTACCATTTGTACCGCTTGGGTTACATTGAGTTTCTTTTGGAAAAGAATGCGATAAATATTTTGAATTTCAGAGATTTTATCAGGTTCAAAACCTCTTCTACGAAGCCCTATAGAGTTTATACCCACATAGGAAATAGGGTTTCTAGCGGCTTTCACAAAAGGTGGAACGTCTTTTCTCACCAATGTGCCACCGGCTACTAATGCGTGTCTTCCAATTTTGGTAAACTGATGCACAGGACTCATACCGCCTACAATAGCGTAGTCATCCACAAAAATGTGTCCTGCAAGTGCTACGCCATTTACCAAGATTACGTTATTGCCCACTACACAGTCATGCGCTACGTGTACGGTGGCCATAATAAGACAATTGTCTCCAATCTTGGTATATCCCAATGCTTTTGTACCCTTGTTTACCGTAACGCATTCACGAATGATGGTATTATCGCCAATATACGTGTGTGTTTCCTCACCTTCGTATTTCAAGTCTTGCGGTTCTGCAGAAATCACAGCCCCTGGAAAAATTTTGCAATTACGGCCTATCCTAGCGCCTGGCATGATGGTGACATTGGGCCCGATCCACGTACCTTCTCCTATCTCCACATCATTGGAAATAGTACTGAAGGGTTCAATCACCACATTTTGTGCAACTTTTGCGCCGGGGTGTATATAGGCTAAGGGTTGATTCATTGGAAGAAATTAAACTTTGTTTTTTACTATTTGCGCCATCATTTCTGCTTCTACTACCACGCTATCATGCACATATCCTGTACCCTGCATAGTGATGATGCCTCTTCTGATGGGTTGCGTGAGATCGCATTTGAAGATTACTGTATCCCCTGGCACCACCTTCTTCTTGAATTTCACACTTTCTATTTTCATGAAATAAGTAGAGTATGATTTTGGGTCATCTACATTGCTCAAGAACAGGATGCCCGCTGCTTGCGCCATAGCCTCTACCAACAATACACCCGGCATCACAGGCTCTTCCGGGAAATGACCCACAAAATATGGCTCATTCATGGTTACATTCTTCACACCTATCACGTGGTTTGAAGACACCTCCAAAATTTTGTCAATCAACAAAAATGGTGGTCTGTGAGGTAAGAGTTCCATTATTTGGTTGATGTCATACTGCGGTGGCTGTGTGAGGTCAAATTCAGGAACATTTTTGCGGCGAGCAATTTTTATTTGCTTGCTGAGTTTTTTCGCAAATTGGGTATTGATCAAGTGACCCGGTTTGGTAGCAATGATTTTTCCTTTGATTTTTGTTCCAATCAAAGCCAAATCACCAATTACATCCAGCAACTTGTGACGTGCTGCTTCATTGGGGTAGTGAAGCGTAAGATTGTCTAGAATACCATTTGGGCGTATAGAAACTTTATCTTTATTGAATGCTTTTTTCAGCTTTTCTTCGGTTTCCGGAGTTATCTCTTTGTCCACATAAACTATGGCATTGCTGATGTCTCCTCCTTTGATAAGCCCTGCCTCTAAGAGTTTTTCTAGCTCATGCAAGAAGCTAAATGTGCGCGCATCAGCTATTTCATCCTTAAATTCATTAATACTGCGCAGGGTAGCATTCTGAGTACCAAGTACTTTGGTGCCAAAATCTACCATTGTAGTCACTTCAAAATCATCTGATGGCAATGCAGTAATTTCCGAACCTGTTTCCGGGTCATGATAAGTGACGATGTCACGTATATAGTAGTACTCTCTCTCAGCGTCTTGCTCTACAATACCGGCTTGGTCAATTACCTCAACAAAATGTTTGGCACTACCGTCCATTATTGGAGGTTCTACGCTATTGAGCTCTATGATCACATTGTCTAAATCCATGCCTTGCAGAGCAGCCAAAATGTGCTCTGTAGTATGGATTTTCACACCCTTTTTTTCGAGAATTGTCCCGCGCTCTGTAAAAGTAACGTAGTTCACATCCGCTTCCACTGTAGGATTTCCCTCAAGATCTGTGCGTACAAATACAAATCCTGTATTGGGCTCAGCAGGTTTCAAAGTCATAACCACCGGTTGACCAGTGTGCAAACCAAAACCTTCAATATTTACCTCTTTTGCTAGAGTTTTTTGCTTATCAGACATTATGTTTCTAATAACTTATTAGTTGATGATGTTTTTTTTTCCAAATCCTCCAAACGCTTGATAAGCTGAGGCAATTTGCGGAAATAAATATAAGATTTTCTGAAATCCATGGCGTCTAGTGCAGGAGAACCGTATAGCTTGGCTCCATCTGCTACATTGGCGTTGACACCGCTCTGTGCTTGTATCTGCACATTTTTGCCGGTATGTATGTGGCCTACAATGCCTACCTGGCCGCCAATAATATTGTTTTCTCCGATTTTGGTAGAGCCGGCAATTCCACTTTGTGAGGCAATAACAGTATTGGCTCCTACCACCACATTGTGCGCAATTTGTATCTGATTGTCAAGTTTCACACCATGCTCTATGCGGGTAGAGCCCATTGTTGCGCGATCTATAGTACATGCGGCGCCTATCTCTACAAAATCACCAATATCCACATTGCCTATCTGCGACACCTTGTTGTATTCTCCTTTCTCATCTACAGTAAACCCAAAACCATCACTACCTATCACAGAGTTAGCGTGCACCACGCAGCTCTGCCCTATATTGCAGTCTTTGTAGATTTTCACCCCGCTATAGAGTATAGTACCGTCACCTATTTTCACCTTATCACCAATATAGGCATGTGGGTAAATCTTTACGTTATCTCCTATCTCTACAGAATTCCCTATGTATGAGAAAGCGCCAATATAGCAGTTGTCTCCAACTTTTGCAGAACTGGCCAAGTAATGAGGCTCTTCTCTACCGGACTTCTCTTCTTGTAGCTGCTCATAGTAGTTGAGCAGAGTTCCGATAGATTGATAAGGATTTTTCACCAAAATAAAGGTGCCAGGAAATTGATCTTTATACGTCTCATGAAGTTCTTTGTTCATGAGAATTATCGCAGCTTTACAGTCAGACAGAAATTGAGCATATTTCTCATTGCCCAGGAAAGTAAGAGACTCGCTATCTGCCTCTTCTATTTTGGCAAACTTCGTTACACAAACCTCTTTTTTGCCTACTACTTCCCCGTCTATGAGTTGTGCAATCTGTTCTGCGGTAATCTCCATTGGGCAAATTTAGAAAAATTAATTATTATTTAACATTATAGCCTTCAATTTGTTAGTGTTCCAATAGCAAAAATGAAATTTAGTAGTGCTCTGAAGCAAAGAGGCCGTTAATATCTGTTTTTGAGAGTGCTCAATAGGCGTACAGCAACCCTCATTATCCAATAACAAAATAGATTGCTTTTTATTGTCATAAGGTGTGATGGTGAGCGGAGTGGCATGCACCAGATAGTCCGCTGAACCTTCACCAATATGTTGTCTGCAAAACTCCACCTTTTCTGCATACTCTTCCTCCGTCACAGCCATATTTCTTATTTGCGCCTTAGGCAGCTTACGCCTGATTAGCGATCGTGACAGGAAAGCCAAAGTTGGATCTTCATGATGCTGCCACAACTTCACCGCAGAGATTACATCATGATCATCCAAAGACACAAAAATCTCCAAATCATGAGCATCAAAACTACTGCCCGTAACTCTGTTTAGAAAATACTGCAAGCCCGGATGCGCATCCAAGTGATAACCCTGCTGCACCAGTTCTTTCGCACGCCGCAAAGTCTGTATCAGATAAATCTCTGCTGCAATAGAAGTCTTGTGCAGATACACCTGCCAGTACATAAACATCCTGGAAATCAAATACTTCTCTACACTATAAATACCCTTCTCATCCATTACCAATTGATTGTCAGCAACATTCATCATGCTAATAATCCTGTCAGAACCTATGTTGCCCTCTGTCACTCCTGAGAAAAAGCTATCCCGTTTCAAGTAGTCTAGCCTGTCAATATCCAGTTGTCCAGCAATCAATTGAGACAAGAACTTCTTGTGATACTTGTTGGTGAAAATCTCAATGGCCAGAGACAATTCTCCATTAAACTCCTCGTTGAGTAAGTGCATCAATCTTAGAGAAATCTCCTCATGGTGCACATCCTCTACTAGTGTAGATTCTAGTGCGTGAGAGAATGGCCCATGACCCGCATCATGCAGCAAAATAGCAATATACACTGCCCGTTCCTCTGCAGCAGTGATCTCCACACCTTTCTGTCGCAGTGTGCGCACCGCTTTCTGCATCAAATGCAAGCATCCCAGCGCATGCAAAAAGCGCGTGTGATTGCAGCCTGGGTACACATAATTTGACAAGCCCGTCTGCGAAATTCGGCGCAATCTTTGAAAGATACGATGCTCAATCAAATGAAAAATCAGACTGTCCGGTATAGAAATAAAACCATACACCGGATCGTTGAAAATCTTAAGTTTGTTGGCCAACGAAAATTAATTTTATACAAAAATAAACAAATACCATGGCGATTAAAATTTTGTGGATAGATGATGAAGTAGAACTACTAAAACCCCACTGTATTTTCCTCGAAAAAAAAGGCTACTCTACCACCACCATGAACAATGCTACAGACGCATTAGAAATCCTACCCAACGAAAACTTCGCAGCAATACTCCTAGATGAGAATATGCCGGGAATCAGTGGTTTGGAAGCTTTGCAGAAAATCAAGCAAATCAGGCCCAACATACCCGTAGTCATGGTCACCAAAAATGAGGAAGAGCACATCATGGAAGAAGCCATAGGCTCACACATTGCAGACTACCTCATAAAGCCTGTAAACCCCAACCAAATCCTGCTTAGCCTCAAAAAGATTCTTGACAGCTCCAAAATCATTACAGAAAAAGCCGTCATCAACTACCAGCAAGAGTTCAGACACATAGCCATGGACATCATGAACGCCCGTGACCATGAAGACTGGACATCTATTTACAAAAAACTCGTACACTGGGAGCTCAACCTAGAAAACAGTGGAGACACTGGCATGACAGAGATTCTCACCACTCAAAAAGCCGATGCCAATGATCAATTTGCCAAATTTGTAGAAAAATCCTACAAAAATTGGCTACAAGACCAAGATGCACCCATCCTGTCACACACGGGATTCCAAAAGATGGTGAAGCCGCACCTTTCCAGCAATAGCAATACTCTCATGATCATGATAGACAACCTGCGCTATGATCAGTGGAAAGTCATACAACCCATCTTTGAAGCCCACTTCAACCACTCACAAGAGCAACTCTACTACAGCATACTACCTACTGCTACACAATATGCCCGCAATGCCTTTTTTGCAGGATTGATGCCGCTTAGCATAGAGCGTCATTATCCCAATTATTGGCTTAATGACACAGAAGAAGGCAACAAAAATGAGTACGAGCATGCGCTCATGCGAGAAAACCTCAATCGCCTAGGCTTGCGCAACCTCAACTCCAAATACTACAAAATCCTCAACACAGACTTTGAGCGCAAAGTCATGGAAGAGTTCCACTCCTTCAAAAACAACAACCTCACCGTCATTGTTTATAACCTCATAGACATACTCTCACACGCCAAAACAGACAACCGCATAGTCAGCGAAATGATCCGGGATGACAAGACCTACCGCTCCGTCACACACAATTGGTTCCTCAACAGCTACTTGGGTCAAATCATCAAAATGGCCGCCGAGCACGGTATGAAAGTCCTTGTCACCACAGATCACGGTACCATTTTCGTCAAAGACCCATCACAAGTTGTAGGCGACAGAGACACCAGCACCAACCTCCGCTACAAACTAGGCAGACAACTCCAGTACAATGAGAAAGACGTCTTTGCCATAGACAAGCCGGAAGACTACCTACTTCCCAAAGTCAATGTAACCTCAAAATACATATTTGCCAAAAACAACATCTTTCTGGCATACCCCAAAAACTACAACCACTACGTCAACTATTACAAAAACACCTATCAGCACGGCGGCCTCTCTATGGAAGAAATGATCATCCCCTTTGTAGAACTATCCCGCACATAACAAGATACTCATTTTGAATAGAAAATGGATATATAGGATTTTGGAGATGGGCTTAGAGTAAGTGATCAACTATTTTGAGCAAATATTCAGCCTCAAACTTTTTATCAGATTTTTTCTTCAGGTGGCACAAGTGTATTTGAGTAATGAAAATTAGCCATACGCAATGCTTTGTTGAGGAATGTTTAAAGAAATCTCTCACTACCGAAAAGACCGAGCAGTATTGAAGAGCTTATTTTTATTTGGGCGGCACCCTTTTCTGGGCCAAATCCGGCTGGGTTTTGTAATTAAGTTTTTTAGTAAACAAACCGTCAGAGTTTCCAGCAAACATGCATAAAAAGCCCAGAAAAGCGTCGGTGTACGGCTATTACTCCGCAGCAGCCCCTGCGCAGTCAGTCGCCAAAGCTCAATTTTCCTGCCGTCAATTGGCTTTGGAGCTTCCTGCTGGCAGGTTCTGCTTTGCGGGGTAGCCGCCTCCCACCTGCCGCGGCCAACAGCTAAGGCCATATAGCAGCGCTGAATGCTATTTTTTATGGAATTCTTTATTATTGTGCGGCATTACGCTTCCCACCCCACAGCTAAGGCAATATAACAGCGCTGAAAGCACTTTTTGGTGGATTTTTTAATTTGCCATTGAAATGTGGTTAAGCTGAATGCTTTTTTGATAGATTTTCAGCATTATAATTAGCTTTTAGATTCGTTAAATGTTTTTTTAATTGCGTTTTAAAACTCCATACATACGCCATTTATCGTGTTTGTATTTCGCTTTTCAACCAATGAGAAACCTTTCTCTTTTGTAAAAAAAGAGAAAAATAATGGCCTTGCGCCGCCGGCCTAGCCCCGATGCGAGCGGAAATCCTTGTAAAACCCACAGCCTATGCAGATGCCAGGGTTTTGGGTACTGGAGCGATAGCGGACGTGCCCAAAACTCGGCATCTGCGGCTGTGGGTGAGCAAGATTGTAGCGGGCAGCGGGAAATAGCTCCTAAAAAACAATTGAAATGGTAGTGCAAATGAAGCAAGGTTTCTACATCTTGAGCGCTTCTTCGGGCAATGGTTTTTGTCTATTTATCTAATGATGGCAGTTGAGAAATGAATTTTACAAGGCTTTGCAGAACTTGTTGAATTATGGCGTCTGTTATTGGCTTGCAGCATATAAAAGATTTTGCCACAAAAAAAACCCGCTCAATGAGCGGGCTTTGTTTATAAATATCTGAATTGATTATTCAGCTCTATCACCAGTAGACTTGATAGTAACTTCTACACGTCTGTTACACTGTCTTCCTTCTTCTGTCTCATTAGTACACTTAGGTACTTCAAGACCAAGACCTCTTGGAGTCAATGCTCCAGACTTGATACCTCTTGCTTCCAAAGCTTTCACCAAAGATGCTGCTCTTCTCTGAGATAGATCTTTGTTGTATCTAGCGCTACCTACGTTGTCTGTGTGACCGTCGATGTATAGCGTCATGTTTGGATAGAATTCAAGAGCTTTCTTGATTTCGTCTGCCTTAGTGTTGATTCTCTCTTGAGATGAAGGTCTGATAGTTGCTTTGTTATAGTCAAATTCTACAACGAATCCTACGTTGATGTTTTCTACCATTACAGCAGCTTCAGGACAACCGTCATTTGAAGCAGGACCTGCATCATCTGGACATCTGTCTAGGTGATCTGGCACACCGTCACCATCTCTATCTGGCCAAGGACAACCTTGGTTTTCTTTTGGACCAGGAACAGTTGGACATCTGTCGATGTTGTCTGTAAGACCATCACCGTCAGTATCTGGCCAAGGACAACCTTGGTTTTCTGCCGGACCTGGCTCATTTGGACATCTGTCTAGGTGATCTGGAACACCGTCACCATCTGTATCAGGACATCCTTGGAATTCTGGAAGACCATAAACGTCTGGACAAGCATCTAGGTGATCTGGAATACCGTCACCATCTGTATCAGGACAACCAGCAAACTCTGGAAGACCAGGAGTATCTGGACACTCATCCTCATCATCTGGGATACCGTCTCCATCTCTATCTCTCAAACCAAACTTGAAGATAAGACCAGCTGTATGCTGCATAAAGTTCATATAATCTGTATCTTCGAAGGCATGCATATTATAGTCTGACGCTAGGTTAAGACCAAAGTGTTGTGTAAACCAGATGTTCACACCTACTCCTAAGCTACCGCTCAAGAAGTCTTTTTTGGCGTTGAATTCTTGGTAAACCAAATCGTACTCGCTACCGGCAACTTCCATACCGCCACCACGTACAGCTTGCGCCGGGTTGTCTGGTGATACGTTAAATCCACCGTAGTCAAAGTGGTGGTATCCTGCACCTACGCGCAAGTAAGGATCAAACCAAAAAGATTGGTCGTTGGTTCCCAATAGTCTGAAACGCAAACCAATTCCAGCATTAATCATCAAACGGTCATTCAACATGAATCTATTGTTGTCTACCTGTCCTACAGAAGCCGTGATATCACCTGAAAATCTACCATATAGGTGGCGGATCACAGACAGCTTAGACATAGGCGGTACAATAGACCAGTTGTTAACGGCGTAAGGAGCATTCAAACCACGGGCAGGCATATGATCCACAGCATGTGCACCAACGGAAATCCCCCACGGATTTCTTGCATCCTGTGCATTCGCAAATGTTGAAAACAACACTGCAAACGCCAAAGTCAGCACTAAATTAAACTTTTTCATACTCATATTTCTAAAATTATTTTATTACTTTTTATATGCGTTAAAATTAACAAATATTTGACAAATTTATAAATTATTTTGAATCTGCTGCATTTTTCTGTTCAAATCTTTTTCTTTTAGGCTATTTCTCTTGTCATAAAGCTTTTTGCCTCGAGCCAAATATACTATCATTTTTGCAAAACCACGATCATTTATATATAATAATGTAGGAATCAATGTAAGTCCTGTCTCTTTGACTTTGCGGCTTATCTTCTTTATCTCCTTTTTGGTGAGCAGCAATTTGCGCGTGCGGCGTACCTTGTGGTTGAAGTGGGTACCCCAATCATACTCATCTATATGCATGTTTACCACAAACACCTCATCATTCTTCACCTCACAAAAACTTTCTGTAATGCTGGCTTTCCCCATGCGTATAGACTTGATCTCGGTACCCGTCAATTGTATACCACAATCAAATTTTTCCATGAGTTCATACTCAAACCTGGCCTTCCTATTCTTGATCTGTACCTGTTTCTGCTGCACAAAAATTGATTTAAAACTCGTATCTTTGCCGCCGTCTAGCACAAAACTTATTCCAAACTATGCTTACAGTTTCAAATGTTTCCTTGCAATTTGGCAAGCGCGTATTATTTGACGAAGTTAATATAAAATTCACAAAAGGTAATTGCTATGGTATCATTGGTGCCAATGGAGCAGGAAAATCCACCTTTTTGAAGATTCTTGCCGGCAAACAAGACCCTACTTCTGGCCACGTGAGCCTAGAACCAGACAAGCGTATGTCTGTATTAGAACAAGATCACTTCAAGTTTGATGATGTGCCCGTGCTGGAAACCGTACTCAAGGGTAATCAAAAACTTTATGATGTCAAAAATCAAATGGATGCACTATATGCCAAGCCTGATTTTGATGAGGCAGACGGCATCAAAGCAGGAGAACTGGGTGTAATATTTGAAGAAATGGGCGGTTGGAATGCAGAGACAGATGCTGCAACACTCCTCTCCAACCTCGGCATACAGGAAGAAGACCATTACAAACTCATGCAAGACCTGGACCCCAAGTCCAAAATTCGCGTACTCCTAGCGCAAGCATTATTTGGCAATCCAGACGTGCTAATACTGGATGAGCCTACCAACGACCTTGATGTGGAAACCATCACTTGGCTAGAAGACTTCCTTGCAGACTATGAAAACACCGTGATCATCGTATCTCACGACCGTCACTTTTTGGATACAGTCTGTACACACATTGTAGATTTAGATTTTGGCAAACTCAATCTATATTCAGGCAACTACAGCTTCTGGTATCAGGCATCACAACTAGCATCCAGACAGCGTGCACAGCAAAACAAAAAAGCTGAAGAAAAGAAAAAAGAACTACAAGAATTCATACAGCGCTTTAGCTCCAACGTGGCCAAGGCCAAACAAGCCACTGCCCGTAAAAAAATGATAGAAAAGCTAGATGTAGCAGAGATCAAACCCTCATCTAGACGCTACCCAGCCATCATTTTTGACCAAGAAAGAGAAGCCGGCGACCAAATTCTAGAGGCCAAAGACCTCAAAGCTACACTGGAAGGTGAGACACTCTTTGATCAAATCACCTTCAACCTCAAAAAAGGTGACAAAGTAGCCATCCTATCTCGCAACAGCTTGGCACAGACAAGATTTTTTGAAATCATAAGCGGCAATGTACCTGCAGACGCTGGCACATATCAGTGGGGAGTCACCACCACACACGCCTATCTACCGCTAGACAACACAGACTTTTTCCAGAACAACGATGATACCCTGGTAGATTGGCTGCGCCAATATGTAGAGACAGATGAGGAGAGACATGAAGAGTATATCCGCGGATTTCTTGGTAGAATGCTCTTCAGTGGCGACGAAGCCCTCAAAAGCTCCACAGTGCTATCCGGAGGTGAAAAAATGCGCTCCATGTTTAGCCGTATGATGCTCATGCGTGGCAACGTATTACTCTTTGATGAGCCTACCAATCACCTTGACCTCGAGTCTATCTCAGCGCTCAACAACTCTTTGGAAAACTTCAAAGGCACCATACTCATGTCATCCCATGACCACGAATTGGTGCAAACCGTTTGCAATCGCATACTTGAGCTCACACCCAAAGGCGTCATAGACCGCTACATGAGCTACGATGAGTATCTCAGCAATCCCAAAATCAAAGAATTGCGCAACAGCATGTACGCTTAGAACTCAAAGATCAGGCGGCTAATAGCATTTATTGATTATTTTTTTATTTGGGAGGCTCCCGTAAGTACGGGACCGGGCCATTGAGCTAAATCTTGTGCCGCTGCGCCTGCAAAAATTGTGGCTGCGCCGGTTTGCTGCCAGCAACTACCAGCATTATTGTAGTTTTTTATGGTATGCTGGCATTTGCTGGGTATCTCGCAACCCGTCTCGCTCACATTTTGCCTTAGGCACAGCTTGCACAAGGATACCGCTCATGTCCCTGCCTCGGCAGGCCTTTTTGGGGCAAAATATATAGTTATGAAAATCAAGGAATTTTGCCCAAAAAAGGCCTGAATCACTTAAAAAGATTTCAAAAGAGATACTAAAGAAATGAATACTTAAAATGCGATTGAGAACATTTTATAGATAGTGGCGTTTGACTAGAAGAAACTTATGTTTTTCCAGGATTAATGTGGATTTAGATTAGCAGCCTTATACACTACAACTGCAAAATTCATCCATGCACACACAGCAAATCTATACTATTAATCTTCTAGCAAATCGCTGATGGATTTCAACTCTGTACGTATTTTTTCCAATCGAAAAACAAGCGAGGCTTTCTCCTTTACTTTCTTGTCATTTTTCAAAGCTTGTCTTGCCCCTTCCAGCGTGTAGCCATTCTCTTTTACAAGAAAATATATCAATTTCAAATTTTCAATATCTTGTTGAGAAAAATATCTATTCCCTTTTTTGTTTTTTCGGGGCTGAATCACATCAAATTCTTTTTCCCAAAAACGTATCAGTGAAGCGTTCACGTCAAAAGCACGTGCCACTTCACCAATAGAATAATACATTTTTTCGGCTAACTCAATCTGCATCAATCCAAAGATACAGTAATTTTCTCAGATTGATCAAAAAGATGTTTAAACTCTGCCGGACTTATATCTTGGTAGAAAAAGCTTATAGGATTCAGCTTCTCTCCATCCTTATGCACCTCGTAGTGCAGATGCGCCCCTGTAGAGAGACCAGTGTTACCAACAGTACCTATCACATCACCTCTTTTCACCTTAGCACCAGGTCTTACTTGCACCTTGTGCATGTGAGCATAGAGCGTTTCATAGCCATATCCATGCTCTAGAATCACGGTATTTCCATAATTGGCATGAGAACCTGCAATTTTCACTTTACCATCTGCAGTAGCATAGATAGGAGTGCCGGTAGGCAGCGCAAAGTCTATTCCCCAGTGCATTTTTCCAATATTGAGTATTGGATGCAGACGCATACCATATCCGGAAACCAAACTTCTAGAATGGTCTCCTGTCACAGGTTTTATAGCAGGCATATGGCGGAACATTTCTTCCTTTTCTTTGGCTGTCACCAAAACCTCATCCAGTGATTGTGAGTGTACAATGATGCGTGAGTTGAGCATGTCTAGCGCTTTAGTGGTTTCCGCTACCACTTCGCCATAAGTGAGATCTGCAAAACCAGCATATCTATCAACACCACCAAAACCACCTTTGCGCACATCTGGCATCACAGGTGACAATTCAAAAAAGGAACGGTATATATAGTCATCTCTTTCTTCCAAATCATTTAGCACTTTGTGCGTTTGTTCAAATTTTTTGTTGAGAAGCTTATATTGCAATTGCATACGCTCAAGTTCATGTGCCAATTGAGCCTGATCGGCATTGTGTGGCTGCACCATTTTCTCATACGCCAAATACCCACCAGCCGCTACCAAAAAAAGCGTCACTATCACCACACTCACTACCAAGCGCAGTCGAGAAAACCTCTCCTTTCTTATGGGAATATAGCTATTTGTGTCCTTGTCGTAGAAATATTTCTTATGCTTCATAAATATGAAAAAACTAGTAACAATACTTATCTTTGCAAATTGAGATTGCAAAGTAAGTCACTTCTGTAATGTCTTCACGTTAAGAATTTTATAAATTTTTTATAAAACTGTATGAATGCCAATAAAATACGAGAGGAATTTCTGCGATTTTTCCAATCAAAACAACACAATATAGTAGATTCTGCACCCATTGTTGTGAAAAACGACCCCACATTGCTTTTCACTAACGCGGGTATGAACCAATTCAAAGATATATTTCTAGGCAACAAAGAGCCTCAAAATCCACGGGTGGTAAATAGCCAAAAATGCCTTCGTGTAAGCGGTAAGCACAATGATTTAGAAGAAGTTGGCGTAGACACCTATCACCACACCATGTTTGAAATGTTGGGCAACTGGAGTTTCGGCGACTATTTCAAAAAAGAAGCTATAGCCTGGAGCTGGGAGCTTCTTACAGACGTTTACAAACTAGACAAGGACAGACTATATGTCACTGTTTTTGAAGGTGATGCAACAGACGGATTGCCTGTAGATGAAGAGTCTATCCAAGAATGGAAAAAATGGGTAGCCCCGGACAGAATACTCATGGGCAATAAAAAAGATAATTTCTGGGAGATGGGAGACACCGGTCCATGTGGTCCTTGCACAGAAATACATGTAGATTGCAGATCTGATGAAGAACGTGCGGCAACACCCGGTGCCGAATTGGTAAATGCAGATCACCCACAAGTTATTGAAATCTGGAACAATGTATTCATAGAATTCAACAGGTTGAAGGATGGTTCTTTGGAGCAATTGCCTGCACAACATGTAGATACAGGTATGGGCTTTGAAAGACTTGTGCGCGTACTGCAGGGTAAAACCTCCAACTACGACACGGATATTTTCTCACCCACCATAGAGCAAATAGCCAAGATAGTCGGTGAAAAATATACCGGAAGCGATAGTAAGGAAGATATTGCCTTTAGAGTTTTGGCTGATCATATTCGTGCAATCGCATTTACAATAGCAGATGGTCAGTTACCTAGTAACACAGGAGCCGGGTATGTAATCAGACGCATATTGCGCAGAGCTGTTAGATATTATTACTCTTACCTCAACTATAAGCAACCTCTGCTTCATCAACTCATCCCAGATTTAGCCAAGCAATTTGAGGGAATATTCCCGGAATTGAAAGCACAAACAGATTTCGTGAGCAAAGTAATTCGCGAAGAAGAAGAGGCATTTTTGCGTACCCTAGAAAGAGGTCTGCAGCGCATAGACGATATAGTACAGAGTGCTAAAGGCGAAATTTCCGGCAAAGACGCGTTTGAATTGTATGACACTTTTGGTTTTCCTATGGATCTCACAAGGCTCATAGCCTCTGAAAATGATTTGGAAGTCAATGAGATGGAGTTTAATGATGAAATGAAGAAACAGAAAGACCGTTCACGCGCAGCCAGCGTGCTAGATACGGATGACTGGATGATCATCAATGATTCACAAACTTCTAGATTTGTAGGATATGAAGATTTGTTCATTACCACCAATGTTGTAAAATGCAGAAAGGTAGAGACTAAAGGCAAAAAGTTTTACCAAATAGTTTTGGAAGAAACACCGTTCTATGCAGAAAGCGGCGGACAGGTTGGTGATAAAGGAGTATTGCGATTTGGCGAAGAAGAGTTTGAAGTCTTTGACACCAAAAAAGAAAATGAGCTCATTCTTCATTATGTGAAGAGTATCCCGCAAAATCTAAATCAGCCGGTTACAGCTCAAGTAGATTTGACTAAAAGATTGCACACCATGTACAATCATAGCGCTACACACTTGTTGCATGCAGCCCTCAAAGAAGTATTGGGCTCACACGTGCAGCAAAAAGGCTCTTTGGTAAGTGATGAAATTCTACGTTTTGACCTGTCTCATTTTGCGCGCATCACAGAACAGGAACTGAAAAAAGTGAGCAGTATAGTCAATGAAAATATTCGTGAAAACATTGCCGTTCAGATCAAGGAAATGCCTAAAGAAGAGGCATTTGCGCAAGGTGCAACCGGATTATTCGGTGAAAAATATGGAGATGTTGTGCGAGTAGTAACTATAGATCCTAATTTTTCTGTTGAGCTTTGTGGTGGCACACACGTGCCAAACACCAGTTTGATCGGCATGTTCATTATCACTCAAGAAAGTGCTGTAGCAGCGGGAGTTAGAAGAATTGAAGCACTCACGGGTGGTGAGGCCATGCGTTTTGTTTTTGAGCGTCTCAATGATCATAAAAACATAGTAGAACTCCTAAAAAACCCAAATCCGCTTGCAAGTATAGAAAAGTTGATACAAGACAAAACTGCATTGGAGAAAAAAATAGAGTCACTACAATCACGCGAATATTCTCAAATTGCAAAAGATTTAGCGCAAAAAGCTGAGAAGCTCGGCGATTTCAACTTTGTGTCTTCTATACTTGAAGCAGACAGCGCAGATGCATTGAAGAAAATAGGATTTAATCTCAATCAGGAACTAGAGAATTTTGTAGCTGTATTGGCATCGGATATCAACGGAAAAGCTAATGTCGCAGTAGTGGTTTCGGCAGATCTGGCTAACCAAGGTAGATTTGATGCCGGCAAAATCATAAAACAAACCGTGGCGCCAATCATCAAAGGTGGCGGTGGCGGACAGAAGGCTTTGGCTACAGCAGGAGGTCAAAATGTAGATGGACTCGCTGAAGCTATAGAAGCTGTAAAACAAGAAGTTACAGTGATAGTTTAAGGTTGTTTTGACGCCGAATAATTCATCAAAACCCGCATGAGCATAGCTTGTGCGGGTTTTTTACATCAGCGACTGCAATTCGGTATTTTTACAAGAAAAATCAATTAATCCATAATTTGGAATACACCCAATACATTGATTATAAATATCTTGCATCAATCAAGAAATTAAAATGTTCCTATGCTTTAAGGTAGTTGTGCTTAAAAATCCTTGACAAAAAGATGATAGTTTTATTACTCATCCTTGTCTCTGGTGGCTTCTATATTTCTAATGAGCCCGGTATATTTTGTGCGTTTCACAGCAGATTTTCTAAATATGTGACTGAAGAGTTCTTGCGTGATTTCTTGCCAGTCTTGTTTATGCATTTCGAGCAATTCCGCTTTTGGCTCGAATCTTTGCTGTGAATGAGGTTTTGAAAATCGATTCCAAGGACAAACATCTTGACATATATCGCATCCAAAAATCCAGTCATTGAGATGCCGGGAAATGTGGCTAGGAATTGCATCTTTCAGTTCAATAGTTGCATAGCTGATACATTTAGAGCCATCTACCACACTCGGTTGCACAATGGCTTGTGTAGGACAAGCATCTATACACGCGGTGCAAGTACCGCAGTGATCTGTAACTGGCTGGTCTGGCACAAGTTCCAACTCAGAAATAATCTCCCCCAGAAAGTAGAATGAACCTGTTTTTTGGGTAAGTACATTGGCATTTTTGCCTTGCCATCCTATACCGCTTTTCACTGCCCAAGCTTTTTCCAAAACAGGCGCACTATCAGTAAATACTCTAGCTTCAAACTCTCCTATTTCTTCGGAAAGCTTAAGTACCAACTCTTTCAAGAGATCTTTGATCACAAAATGATAATCTTCACCATAAGCATATTTAGCGATTTGGTAAGTATCTGTACGCTGTTGCTGCTTTGGGTAATAGTTGTAAGAGAGGCTTATAACACTTTTAGCTCCCGGCACCAGTTTTCTGGGATCAAGTCTTTTATCAAAATGATTCTCCATATAAGCCATTTGTCCGTGGAAGCCTTGATTGAGCCACTTTTCTAATCTCGTGGCTTCCGATGGTAAATAATCGGCTTTTGCTACTCTACAATCTAGAAAACCAAGTGATTGTGCTAGGGATTTGACTCTGGCAGTGATATTTTCTGGAGAGCTTTTAATCATTTGATTTTCTCTTTATCCTTTAAGCACGATATTAAATATTGAATGCTTTTGTAGAGCAAAATATCTAATTTCAGAAAAGGGTATTTTGACCACCTGGACGTTTGATTCCCAAGTGTTTATAAGCTTTTTCAGTGGCTTCTCTTCCTCGTGGTGTGCGCATAATATAGCCTTCTTGTATGAGATAGGGCTCATAGACTTCCTCTATGGTACCCGGATTTTCTGCAACAGCTGTGGCAATGGTTGTGAGCCCAACCGGCCCGCCTTTGAATTTTTCTATAATCGTAGATAGAATTTTATTATCCATCTCGTCAAGGCCATTTGCATCTACTTTGAGCGCCTTTAGGCTAAATTGGGTGATGTCAAAATTTATAGTGCCATTACCTTTGATTTGCGCAAAATCTCTTGTGCGGCGCAGCAATGCGTTGGCAATACGTGGTGTTCCGCGACTACGACCAGCAATTTCTACCGCAGCATTTGGGTGTATTGGCGCTTGTAGTATCCTTGAGCTCCTTTCTATAATTGTACTCAGTAGTTCTACATTGTAGTATTCAAATCGAAAATTGATACCAAATCGGGCTCTAAGCGGTGCTGTAAGTAAGCCTGAACGAGTTGTAGCTCCTATCAAAGTGAATGGATTGAGACCAATCTGCACAGTGCGCGCGTTGGGACCAGACTCAAGAAGAATATCGATTTTGTAATCTTCCATTGCAGAGTATAGATACTCTTCTATGACTGGAGACATTCGATGAATCTCATCTATAAAGAGGATATCATTTTCCTCCAGGTTGGTGAGTAGTCCTGCAAGGTCACCAGGTTTATCCAGTACAGGACCAGAGGTGACTTTAATACCCACACCGAGCTCATTGGCTATGATGTGGGCCAAAGTGGTTTTTCCTAGACCTGGTGGACCATGTAGCAATACATGATCTAAGGATTCTCTGCGCATACGCGCTGCCTTGACAAATATTTCTAAATTGTCTAGAATATGTGCCTGACCGGCGAAATCTAAAAAGGATTGTGGCCGAAACTGTTCTTCTGCCTGCAGCTCTTCTTTTGGGAAATGCGCATCATCCGGATTGAGTATGGAATCCATATTACAAAAATACAATTTCTACTCAATTTATTAGCGTACAACTCGCTGGTTGCATTTCTATTTGATGTTCGGGTATTGTGAGCTATCTTTGCAGGATATGAGTAAGGGAATTTTGCTGGTAAATCTGGGGTCGCCGGACAGCACTGAAACGAATGATGTGCGTCGCTATTTGCGCGAGTTTTTGTCTGACCCTAAGGTTATAGATGTATGGTTTGTGCGCAATATCATTTTGCATCTATTTATTTTACCTTCACGTCCCAAAAAGTCTGCAGAAGCCTATAGCAAAATTTGGTGGGAAGAGGGATCTCCGCTTATAGTTATCACCGAAAAGATTTTAGCTAAAATGAAGAACTTCAGCGAATATCCTGTAGAAATAGGTATGCGCTATGGCAATCCTTCTATAAAAGCCGGACTTGAAAAATTGCATGCTCAAGGTTGCACAGAAGTAGTGGTACTGCCATTGTATCCGCAATATGCAATGAGCACTACAGAAACTGTGATTGAAAAAGCAAAAAAAGAAGCGCACAAACATTTTCCCAACATGCAGTTGAAATTTGTAGCTCCTTTTTACAACGACCCGGAGTACATATCTATCTTGGCAGAAGACATCCGTAGGCAAATCCCTTCAGATTGTGATAAGCTTGTATTTTCTTATCATGGTATTCCGGAAAGACACATCTATAAAACCGATCCTACCGACACTTGTGAGATTGGCAAATGCTGTTTCAAAGACTTTAACCCTTCGCATGCCACATGCTACAGACATCAGTGCTACAAAACCACAGATTTGGTTGCTAAATACCTTAAATTGAGCAAAAAGGAATACATCCAAACTTTTCAATCAAGATTGGGAAATGACCCTTGGCTTCAACCTTATACAGATGACACATTGGAAAAACTCCCAGGCAAAGGAAGTAAAAAAATTGCGGTAGTAGCTCCAGCTTTTGTTTCAGATTGTTTAGAGACTTTAGAAGAATTGGCCATGGAAGGCAAAGAGGAATTTTTGCATGCAGGTGGTGAGGAATTTACATACATAGATTGTCTGAACGATGCCGATGAATTTGTACATTTCTTGTATAAAAAATCCGTTGATGTATTGCAAAATGTGATAGACTGAGGGCATTAAAATTTTTGGAATACTCCACATATTTCTCAAACATTATCTCATTCACTTGCCAACAGAATATTCGATTCTGGGACGTAAGTTGCCGCTTTATTTAAGCAATTACCCAAAAAAGAAAAAACCTCCTTGCAACAAAGAGGTTTATTAAAAATATTTAGAACAAAAAATTATCTTATAAAAGCATCTTTACCTTCTGCACGCAGCGCCCGTTGAAAGGCTAAAGCTTCCTCTGCAGTGGCAAAAGTTTCATAGGCAACCATATAAAAAGAACCGACCTTGCCTATGATGGCTGCATGCGCATAACCGTCTTTTTTGAGTTTGGCCTCATGTTCCATGGCTTGAAAGTATTTTTTGAAAGAACCCCCAATCACTTGATGCGGCAAAATTCCTTTGTGTGCTACTTCATTCTGCAATTCTGTATTGCTTGGCAAATACTCAACATCACTTCTATTCTCACTTAGCGCAACCACACTATTTTGAGCGCCATCTTGTATTTCATCATTATCTATCAATTGCAGCACAGGTGCCTGCATTTCATAAAGATTTTGTGAGGATGATGAAAAATTGTTCAAAGGTATTATACTACTCCATTGAGCATCCGCCATTTGCTGATTAGCAAATAGGCTCAAAACACCCATAGAAAGCGCAAAAGCTATTCCTGCTGCATAAGATGCAGTCTGTGATAGATACCTACGACTTGGAGCAATATCTTCTGCGCGGGATATATATACTCCTTGAACAGGTGCTAAACCATAACTCGATAGCAGAGGTAACTGATGTGTAGCTGGTGTGAAATTCAGCAATCCATGATGCAGTTGCAGGCTTCCAATACCTTCAAAAACTACAGAATTTCCAGAATGCAACAATTCATTCCATTGTTCTACTTGATTTTGCAACTCCACTGAAACGTCATTATAGTCCATAGACCATTCTTGGGCCAAAAACTGAGTCAAAAGTCCATCAGTTTCGCAGAGCTGCGCGTTGAAACCTATAACTCTGCGAGGCGGAGAAAAACTTGAGGTTTGAGGATCAAAAGAAGCGGATTCGTATTTGTTCACAAAACCACCAAATCCTGGGATCACCACACAATCTTCTCTTTGCAATAATTTATTTATACTTTTATCCACGTTCATAAAACAAAATTATGAAACTATTTTTATACAAAAAATATTATATCCTATAGATATTAACAATTTCATAACCGCTGTATGAAAGAAAACACAGATAATCTTCTCTACACCCTGGCATTAAGCTACATACCTGGGCTGGGCAATTCTACCCTTCGCAAAATCCTCTCAAGCGAGCACACAGCACAAAACCTTTGGCAACTCTCCACCAAAGAAAAAAACTCCCTACCCGACATCAATTCAAAGATTCTTGATAAAATAGGCAGTGAAAAATACCTGGAACTAGCTAATAGTGAGATAGAGATAATGAAGAGCCGTGATATCTCTGCACATTGCATCACAGATGCGTCCTACCCTGCTCTGCTGCGCAATTGCAAAGATGCACCGTATATCCTTTTCACCAGAGGTAGTATAGACTGGGTGCAGAAAAAACAGGTAGCCATAGTGGGTACTCGCAAAATGAGCCTTAGAAGCAAAGAATTTATACATGAATTGGTAGAGGGGTGTAAAAATTTACCTATTTCCATCAACAGCGGATTGGCGTTTGGTGTAGATGCAGAAGCACACCGGGCCGCATTAGACAATGGTCTGCAAACCGTAGCCGTAGTAGCACATGGATTAGATAAAATTTTCCCGAAGACGAATTTACCGCTGGGCAGAGAAATACTGCAACAGGGCGGCCTTATTTCCGAGTTTTCTACATTTCATGCACCAGAAAGAGAAAATTTCAAACGGCGTAATCGCATCATTGCCGGCATTTCTCACGCCACTATTGTGGTAGAGTCTGACTACAAAGGTGGTGCTATGAGCACCGCATCCTATGCCAGCCAATACCAGCGTACGCTTTTTGCTGTACCAGGCAGGCCAAATGATCATTCTCAGCGCGGATGTCACCGTCTTCTCAAAAACCAGCAAGCCATGCTCATCACAGAACCTGCAGATTTATTACAGTTTTTAGAATTCAGTAGTGCAAAAAGTTCAAAACCACGCCAAGCAACCATTCCGCTGGAGTTTACACCAGAAGAATCTGAAATCTACCAATTTCTTTCGCAAAATGGCAAAATGCACATTGATGACATTGCGATTGCTTTGCAAACCCCTACCTATCGCATACTTCCCATTATGCTACAATTAGAAATGAAAAATGCTGTACGTGCTTACGGCGGCAGAATGTATGAAATAGGCTAATTGAAAAAACAAAATAGGATAATACAGACTATCAATCCATTAATCGTATTATCGTTCTACATTTTCCCCAAAAACCTAAGCGCTTTTTAGCAAACTAATCTCTAGAAAATATAAATTTCTAACACACTGAATTCAAGGGCTTTATAACACCGTACGCCATTCAGAAAATCCAGCAAAAACTCACCGAAAGGTGAGTTGCGGCAGTAAATGCAGCGATATCCCGGCGCAGACTGTACATAAAACAAAACCCAAGTCTGGCAGTACCGGGTCACGGCTCATCCGTGAGAGTGTGCTGCCAGACTGTGGTTTTGTATGTACAGACCAGCCGGATACAAGCGGAATGCACGGTGCAGGTTTGGCTAAAGCCAGACCTGCAGCCGCCCCAATAAAAATAAATTCTAAAAAACTACGAGTAGCGCAGCCATTTCCACATCTCTTTGAAAGATGGCTTCTTACCATACATCAAAATTCCTACTCGGTATATCTTGGCAGACACCCACACCATGCCTATCACAGAGAGCACCAGCAAAAGCATAGATACTATCAACTGCCAAGTAGGCACACCATAAGCTATACGCGCCATCATGGCTACAGGTGAGGTAAACGGCACCATACTCATCCAAAAACCTACAGGACCATCCGGATTTTGTATAATGGATATAGAACCATAAACGCCCAGCATCAGCGGCATCAAACCTATCCACATAAATTGTTGAGTTTCTGTTTCATTATCCACAGATGCACCAATTGCCGCAAAAAACGAACTGTAGAGCATATAGCCAAACAGAAAGTACACCAAAAAAGCCAAAATTATCAGCCAATAATTCAGAGAAAACAACACCCCTATCACATCTTGCACTATATCACCCAATCCTTCTTCAGACACCAACTCTGCGGCATCCGCACCTGCAAGAGACATATCTGCAGAGGCTGGCAGGAATACAGGTATCAACATCATGGCTATCAATATTATACCTATCCATATCACAAATTGCGTGAGAGCCACCAGCGTAGTACCCATGATTTTCCCCAGCATCAAGTTAAAGGGCTTCACAGAAGAAATTATGATTTCAACTACCCTATTATTTTTCTCCTCTATCACACTGCGCATTACCCGCACACCATAGATCATGATAAACATGAATATGGCATACATCAGCATATACGCCAAGCCGGTTTTAATACCCTCACCCATCTGATTGGTGTCAGAAAAACTATCACCAGACTGTTTGCGCACATTCAGGCTCACCGGAAAACGTGCATCCCGCAACTGCTGTTGCGTCACACCTTGCCGCTCAAGATTTAGCTGCTCCAACCTATCGCTCAGGCGATCCTGGTAAGACATGATTTCAGTGATCCCCACACTGCGATTAGACGTGAGTTCAATACCATTGCGCAGGTTAGCAAAACCACTATCCGCAGGTGGTATATGCAGTATAGCAGTCAGGTAATCACTATTCTGCAAAGTGTCTCTCAACCCCTGCAAATCGGCTTTATCATAGAAAGCAAACTTATCCCTATCTGTAGAGCGGAAAGTAGTAGTAAAAAGTCCACTCTCATCCACCACCGCCACATAGCTAGAAGATGCATTGGCCATAGTCAGGAAAACCACCAGTGCTATCAGCGCCACCATGATCAGTGGAGTGATGATAGTCACCACCAAAAAACTCTTCTTCTTCACCTGCACCAAAAACTCCCTTTTGGTGATCAACAATATTTGGCTCCAATTCTTCATATCAACTTCCCTTTACTGCGTTCAAGAAAACTTCATTCATAGAAGGTATCACCTCCGTAAAAGACTGTATATGACCTATTTGAGACAGATCATGCAACAGCTCATTATTGCGCAAACCATCAGAGTATATTCTAAAGCTTGTACCACTCTGGTCCGTGCTCACGCCATCAATGCGGTGCATCTCAGCCAGCCTCTCAATCGCCTCTGGAGCGCTTCCACGAAGATTCACTTGAAAAGCACCTTGCTTATATCGGTTGCGCACATCCCACATCTCGCCATCCAGCACCTTGCGGGCGTTGTTTATGAGTGCCACATAGTCACAAAGTTCCTCCACACTTTCCATTCGGTGCGTAGAGAAAATTATAGTCGCGCCTTTACGTTTCAGTTCCAGAATTTCATCGCGTATCAGGTTGGCATTCAGCGGGTCAAAACCGCTAAAAGGCTCATCAAAGATCAGCAAATCAGGCTCATGCAATACAGTGACAATAAACTGTATTTTTTGCCCCATACCTTTAGACAGCTCACTCAGTTTCTTATTCCACCAATCACCAATATCCAATTTATCAAACCAGAATTTCAACTTCTGCACAGCATCTTGCTTGCTTAGACCCTTGAGTTGCGCCAAATACAGCGCTTGGTCTCCCACCTTCATACTCTTGTACAAGCCGCGCTCCTCCGGCATATAGCCAATGCGTGAAATATGTTTTTGCGCCAGTGGTTCGCCGTCAAAAATTATGCGCCCCGTGTCTGGCACCGTAATCTGATTTATAGTGCGTATAAACGTAGTTTTCCCCGCTCCATTTGGTCCCAAAAGCCCATAGATACTGCCGCGAGGAATAGAAATGCTGAAATCTTGCAACGCCACCTTTTTACCAAAATATTTGCTCACACCCTCAGCTACCAACAAATTTTCCATGCCCAATCCTTTACATCAATGAGTGCCAAAATTACAGAAAATGTTACAGGTCAAACCATAAAAAATTTGCAATGTGCAGGGTTATTTAAGGTTATTTGGGCGGCTACGGCGTACGGCTACAAAGCCGCAGCTGCAGGCAGGCAGTCAGAAGCCGTAGAAGAGTTTTCGGCTGCAGTGGCACCTCAACCTCTTCCCGGCTCTTCCTGCATCTGCCTGCATCTTTGCGGGTTTTCCGCCTTCCACCTGCCGCATTTTGTTGGGTGAAAACCACAATGTCGGTAATTATTTTCCCAAAAAAGTGCACAGCTCATGAATTCTCAACACACATCACAAATCTGGAATACACCATTGGCAATTAGTTAAGTATATTCAATAAGTACATTTCAGCAACTCATTTACCAACGTAGTAATTAGGTGTCAAAACCAAGAATAGTAGTAAAAAAATTGCCAAGCATAGACTTTATTTGTCAGTATTCATCATAGATTCATACAAGTAGCTTATGATTTGGTGAACAAACCGCACAGCTACCATAAACCCTCAAATCACCCCACCCAATAACCAGCATTCATACCATCATAGCAAATTGCCAAACATTTCAGATATTTGCAGTAAGCTACAAAACATGCCTGGAAAATCTAAGAAGAAAATCCCATCCTATCGTCTAGTACTCATAGACGACAACAATCGCCGGTCAAAAATGTCGGCCAAGTTGGGAATATTCAACATATTGGTATTCCTATCACTATTTCTGCTATTCTCAGCAGGCATGGCATGGCTCATGCAATCCTATTACCAGCAGCAGCGTAGCAAGGAGGAAGTTCCACTCACAGAGTCACAAACCCAGTGGCTAGAAACGTGGGAGAGAATAGAAGAGTTAGAAAAAAAGCTCACCTACAATGAGATATACACAGAGCACTTACTCAAGGTAATATCCGGCGAAATCAAAGCCGAACATACAGATAGCCTCATGGCCAAAGCCGTGGCCATAGATTTAGAAAACCTACAACTCAGAGGCTCCAAGCAAGACTCACTTTTGCGTGTACAAGTAGCGCAAGAAGAGTTAGAGGCACTCAAGCGCACCCCGGCTGATCGTGAAACCAGCGGCGGATTTTTCACGCCGCTGCGCGGCGTCAAAACAGCAGGATTCAGCCTAGCAGATCAGCATCCCGCTATAGATATAGCCGCCACCACCGGCGACCCGGTAAAAAGCATAGCAGATGGCACTATACTCTTCTCCTCCTTCACGCCAGACACAGGCTACACACTTCTCATACAGCATCCTAACAATGTAGTATCTGTGTATAAGCATTGCTCGCGCGTTTTGCGCAGAACAGGCCAGACAGTGAAAAAAGGTGAAGTTATAGCCCATGTAGGCAACACAGGCGAACTCACCACCGGTCCACATCTCCACTTTGAGCTATGGCGCAACGGCATAGCGCAAGACCCAGAAAACTATATCCAATTCAAGTAGAGCATGATCAAGAAGCATTTAGCCAAAATGTTGGCAACGCTAGTAGCAGCATCCACCAATAAATGGAAAAAAAACGCCGTGGAGTCCCAGCATGCACTCTTGCAAAAATTGGTACAAAAGGCCGCAGACACAAAATTTGGAAAAGATCACAACTTTCATAAAATCACCAATCACCAAAGCTTCGTAGAGCAAGTTCCCATTCGCAGCTATGAAGATTTTGATGCATACACACAAAAAGTCGTAAACGGTAAATCTAACATTCTCTGGCCCGGAAAACCCATATATCTAGCCAAAACATCCGGTACCACTTCAGGATCTAAGTATATTCCCATCACCAAAAGCTCTATGCCCTATCATATAAAAGCAGCGCGCAATGCCCTGCTCAACTATATGCATATCTCAGGCAGAAAAGATTTCATAGAGGGTAAAATGATATTCCTGCAAGGAAGCCCAATTTTAGAGGGAAAAAATGGAATTCAGCTAGGGCGGCTTTCGGGGATTGTAGCACATTTTGTGCCTTCATATTTGCAAAAAAACCGCATGCCTTCCTGGGAAACCAACTGTATAGAAGATTGGGAGGCCAAAATCGAAGCCATAGTAGAAGAGACCATAAAAGAGGACATGACACTCATAAGCGGTATTCCGCCTTGGCTGATCATGTATTTTGAAAAACTTTGTCTCCAATCAGGCAAAAAAGTTGGTGAACTCTACCCCAATCTGCAAGTCATAGTTACAGGCGGTGTAAACTATGAGCCTTACCGTGGCAAAATTCAAGAGCTGCTGGGTAGACAAGTGGACATAATCCAGACTTTCCCGGCTAGCGAAGGCTTTTTTGCTTACCAAGATCAATTAAAATCTGAAGAGCTTTTATTGCTCACAAATCATGGCATATTCTACGAATTTGTGCCGCTAGACAGTTTAGACTCTGAGAATCCGCAAAGACTCACGCTTGAAAATGTGAAATGTGGTGTGAATTACGCCATGGTTCTCAGCACAAATGCGGGATTGTGGGCATACAGTATTGGTGACACAGTGCAGTTTACTTCCTTAGAACCTTACAGGATAGTGGTCAGCGGCCGCACCAAGCACTACACATCAGCATTTGGTGAGCACGTCATAGCACAAGAAGTAGAAAAAGCTATGGATTATGCCCTCAACAAATTCCCAGCTGTAGTAAATGAGTTTCATGTAGCGCCGCAAGTAAACCCTCTGTCCGGGTTGCCATACCATGAGTGGTTTATAGAGTTTTCCAAAATGCCAGAAAACATAGAGGCATTTTCTGAAGCCGTAGAAGAGGAGATGAAAAGACAAAACAGTTACTATCAAGATCTCACCAACGGCAAGATTTTGCGCCCTTTGGTCATAACTCCAGTAGAAATAGGGGCTTTTCAACAATACATGAAATCAGAAGGCAAACTGGGCGGGCAAAACAAGACTCCAAGACTAGCCAACAACCGCCACATTGCAGACAAATTAAATGTAGCGAAAAAATCTAGTAATTGATGGAATTCCTTCAAGCGGTTTGGGAATACCTCATAGAACCTTATAGCGATGTAGCTACTCATTTCATAATATTGGAAATGATAGCGGTAGTCTTTGGCATCAGCAGTGTATATTTTGCGCAAAAAGCCAACATTTGGGTGTACCCAATGGGTATTATCAGCACGCTTATATATATTTACATCACCTTTGTGGTAGGCTACATAGGCGATTTCACTATAAATATATATTACACCATCATGAGCGTATATGGATGGTGGGTATGGAGTAGAGCCAGAGATGGCAAAACACTACCCATACAACGCGCACAAAAGAAAGATTGGAGCATCACAGTTGCCATTACACTGTTTACAGGAGCCTTAGTTACAACTATTTACTTGTATTTTGACATGCTTGTTACCTGGCAGAACTACTTAGATATTTTCACAACCATGATAGCCTATAGTTCCATGTATTTGATGGCACGAAAAAAACTGGAAAACTGGATAGGGTGGATCATTGTGGATGTGGTTTCCGTACCACTATACCTCACCAAAGGTTTAGGATTTACGGCCTTGCAATTTTTTGTGTTTCTCATTCTTGCCATTCAGGGATACATAATCTGGAAAAGAGCTGTTGAGAAACAGAAAACTGAAGCACCACTATAGTGCAATCTCATTGATTTTCAAGTTCTCATCTCAATCCATAGTAGCCAGTATAGCATCTATATCATGCTCTGAAGTGTCCGGATTTATGAAACAAAAGCGCGCAACCGTCTCAAAACTATCTCCACTGCGCCACTGTGTAGGCGTTACCAGCGCAAAGCCGGCCTTGTGATTGGTGTATGTCCAATTTTTGTAATCTTCTGCCTTCCATCCTATTCTTCTAAAAAGTACACAGCTGAGTCCGGGTTCTCTCACCAATTCCGTGTTTCTGTTGCGTATGATTTTGAGAGCTGCTATTTGAGCGAGTTCAATTCCTCTTTCCACCGCGTTTTTATAAACATCAGTGCCATGCATAGCCAGTGAAAACCACAACGGCAAACCTCTCACCCTGCGCGTAAGTTGTATCTGATAATCAGAAGGGTTGAATCCGTTTGCGCCCTCATCTTTAAATATATCTAGATATGAGCCCTCTTGAGTGTGCGCTTTTTTAGCCAGTTGAGGATTCTTATAGATAACGGCTCCACAATCATAAGGAGAAAATAACCATTTATGTGGATCTATAGTAATACTGTCTGCTCTTTCAATACCATTGAACAAATAGCGGACACTGTCTGCCGCCAATGCCCCGCCACCATAAGCAGCATCTACATGGAACCAAAGTTTCTCTTTCTCACACACCTCTGCAATACCTTCCAAATCGTCTATGATTCCGGCATTGGTGGTGCCTCCGGTAGCCACTACGGCAAAGAGTCTTTGACGATCTTCGGCAGACAAAGTATTGATTTTGGCCTCTAAGTCTGCTCCCATCATCCTATTTTCTGTTTCTACAAATATTATTTCTGCATCTGTGACCTGTGCCATGGCCTTGATAGAAGAATGTGCTCCGCTAGACGTAATGATAAGGCCTTTGCGAGCACAATTTTCTTCATTGTCTCTTCTCCAAGTTTCTCTGGCTGTGACAATGGCAGAAAGGTTGGCCAATGTTCCTCCACTGGTAAAAACTCCAAAAGAACCCTCTGGCATACCGGTGAGTGAAACCAACCATTCCATGGCCTGCATTTCGGCGAAAATACCTCCCGCGCCTTCCATCCAATAAGCTCCATGAATACTGGCGGCTGAGGTGACCAAATCAAACATCACCGCAGCGCGTGAAGGCGCAGCCGGTACAAAGGCCAAGTGCCTAGGATGATCTATGGATACTGAAGCTTTTGACAAAACATCTTTCCACAATTCAAGCGCTTTTTCACCACCAATACCATGCGGTGTGATGGTGTTGCCTACCATTTCACGCAATTCTTCCTCAGATCTGAAGTAGCCCAACTGTGGATTTTTCTCGGTAATGCGGCCAATCACGTACTTCATGATATCGAGTGTCATTTCTACCAAATGAATATCAATCTCATGTAGCGCATAAGTTTTACCGGCAAAATCGTTCATAGATCAGGATTTAATTGTTAAAATTTGACGCCGCAAATTACACCAAAATTATGGTGTTTGAACCCGATTTGTGCAAGATTTACGTGAAAAATGAATAGTTGTGTCAGCAAGCGCCTAGAAAATATTGTTAAAAAAAGTAAACGTGCATCAGGCTACAAACTCCGCAAAAAAAATTCAGAGCATGAAAAAAGCCGCCTTCTTAGAAAGCGGCTTTGTAGCCCATAGGAGAATCGAACTCCTGTTTTAAGAATGAAAATCTCATGTCCTAACCACTAGACGAATGGGCCAAGGATTTTTTTCCTCTCTTAAATAAAATTAAGAAAGTGAACTTACGTGCTTCGCAAGTTTGCTTTTAAGATTACCAGCCTTATTCTTGTGAATAATGTTTCTTTTAGCTAGTTTATCTATCATTGCAGAAACGCCCGGAAGAGCAGCAACAGCGGCATCTTTATCGGTTTCGTTACGCAATTTTTTGATAGCAGAACGCGTAGTTTTATGGTTGAAACGGTTTCTCAACCTTCTTGCTTGCGACTGTCTGATTCTTTTTAACGCTGACTTATGATTGGCCATAAATTGTAAAAATTTATATTCTAATATTTTTTGTAGCCCATAGGAGAATCGAACTCCTGTTTTAAGAATGAAAATCTCATGTCCTAACCACTAGACGAATGGGCCAAATTTTTCCACCTCTGAAAATGGTCTGCAAAGTTATGAAATATTTTTAAACACACAAGTGTTTTGTATAAATTTTTCATTTCAGGGAAAAATTATAACACAGGTATAACATTTACGCCTGAAAAGTTAATTTTATAATAAACACGCGAAAATATTACTCCCGATAAGTCTGGGAATATAAATTTGCAACCTTTAATTCAAAAAAACATCAACATGAACAACTATCTCATCTGGATAATCATTCTGTCTGTTTTTACATCTTGTTCTACTCAAACATCGTTCCAAACTAGTACCCGAAACGTCGAAACTTTGATGGAACGTGCAAATTTTAACGAAAATACCGAATTTCACACTTTCCACACGGTGGAAAATATACAAATACCCAACCTGCAAGAATTGGCTCCCGTGCCAAATACCAGCAGCTCTCAGATGTTGGCTGATATCACCAATGGCTTGATCAACGAAGCCAAAACTTTCATCGGCACGCCTTATAGATACGGTGGTACTACACGCAGAGGCATAGACTGCTCTGCATTTGTGCAACAAGTGTTTGGTGCACACAACATCGATTTGCCCCGCGTCTCTACACAAATGGCTAGACTGGGTGAAACAGTGAAAAAAGATGACTTGCGCTCCGGAGATTTAGTTTTCTTCTCTACCACTAGAAGAGGCATTTCGCATGTAGGCATAGTAATAGAAGCCTACGAGGGTGAAATAAAATTCATACATGCAGCATCATCAAAAGGTGTTGTGATAAGCTCTCTAGATGAGACTTATTGGAATCGTGCCTACCGCACAGCCAAGCGTCTAGACCAAATGCAACTAGACAACTTCTTTGCGGTGAATTAACCTCGTATTGAGAAAAATCTAGCTGGTTTTACAACTTTTGCGATTGCAAAATTTCAAAATATACATATAATATTAGCTGAAAACTCAGCACATAAAAAAACACTTCTGAAAAGAGGTGTTTTTTCTTTTCTCCTACACCCTGCAACTTAAGAACGCATTCAAAATTCTGATTTTCCCATACCCTTGAAATTTTGTTTTGCTGTTTTTCACGCACAAAAGCACTCTTTTTATTAAATTTTTTAGGAGCTATTTCCGGCTGCCCGCTATTATCTTGCTCATATCCAGCCACAGCAATCGGTGTTGCGGCTGCCTCCACTATCGTTGCGGCCACCGCCACACCAGATTGCTGTATGGCTGTCTATTTTGCAAGGATAGCCGCTCGCATCCGGGCTAGGCCAATGAGCGCAAGGCCAATTTTTTTTCTTTTGAAAAGAAAAATTTGCCATGCCCAAACCTTTCAACCCCTTCGGGGTCGCAGCATTCACATCTTTTGCCTATTTACATGCCTTTGGCATTTAGCATAAATTGCATTTATAAAACCCATAAAAATTCTCCAGCGCCGCAAGATTGTATTCCATAATTATAATCTTCATCTTTAGTATGTTTTTAAAAACTCAGATTTTCAAGATTATAATGTTTTGTTTTTTATTTTCACTGTACTAAAGCTCTTTCTTCTGGAAATATAAGGCAGTTAATACCTCAATCAAAAAAGCCAGCGGGCGTTCATATTCTAAAAACCATAAAATTTCAAACAGTGCCTATCCGAACTGAACGTTGTGCAAAAAGCAACAGCCTGATCACTAGATTATCATTCTGGCAGTACAAGCACCAAGTCAGGAACAATATAGTTTAAAAATTAAAGGCCAAGCCTTATCTACTGCATAGTTGGATTTGCAGGTTTTATTGGGTATTGTTTAAAGGCTTGGCCGGGCGGAGCGCCGGCCTAGTCCCGATGCAGCGAAAATCCTTGTGAAGCCTATGCCTATTGTAAAACCCTGCTTGCAGGTACCGGGTCGCGGCTCATCCGCGAGAGTGTGCATGCAAGCAGTGGTTTTACAGGCATAGGCGAACAAGATTGTAGCGTGCAGCGGGGAATAACTCCAAAAAAATAAAAAAAATTATGCTAAACTTTGATTGCGGGTGCAATGATGATCTTAAATAATGATGAATGGCTATCTTTGGAAAAAATTGGGCATATGGATGTGAAGAATTTTCTGGACTCTACGTATTTGAAAACGCCTGAAGCGGCCGGGATTTCACTGGAGGAGAATTTGAAGATTTTGCAGGATTTGGTGGATGAAGCGGCGCAAAATGGGATTTATGCGGTAATGATTAGGCCGCAGTATGTGAAGGAAATAAGAGAATATATAGATGAGCGCGCTCCGCAGGTGGTTTTGGGGACGGTGATTGGGTTTCCGGAAGGTACTATGAGTACTGCCGGCAAGTTGGAAGAGGCTGAAAAGGCATTGAGTGATGGTGCTGATGAGTTGGACTTTGTGATGAATTACTCAAAATTTTTAGCCGGTGAAGTGGAGGCTTGCGCTGATGAGATTGCTCAATGTAACGCACTGGTACTGAACGCCGGAAAGGTGATAAAATGGATAATAGAAGCCGCTGCAATGAGCGATGAGGAGATAGCGCGCGCTACTGCGCTGGTGGCAAAGACTACGCTTGATTGTTGCAGCGACAAAGCCTCAAACGTCTTTATAAAGTCTTCCACGGGATTCTATGTGTGTGAGGACGGCAAACCGAATGGCGCTACGCCGCACAACATAAAAATAATGCTGGAAAATGCTCAAGGCTTGCCGGTGAAGGCGGCAGGTGGTGTGCGCAGCCGTGAGGAAGCGGAAGCGATGATAGATTTGGGTGTGAAAAGGATAGGAACTTCATCTGCCGCTGCTATAGTGGCTGGCGGTAAAGGGAATGCCGGGTATTGAAATAAATTTTTGGGGACGCTTCTTTGCGCTTAATTGAGCGCAGTATTGTCTATGAGGCGCACATTGCCTGCATGTGCGGCTATGAAGGCTCTGACCTCTGTGTTGGGCGGTATGCTGTCTAGCGGCTGAAGATGCTGTGCGTCTGCAATGATGAAGTACTCTAGTTGTAGGTTGCTCTGGCGAAACTTGCTCTGCACCATGTTGTTAATTTCTTGTACTGAGTGTGTAGGCAGCATTTGTGCTGCTGCTTGTAAGCTCTGGTATATAATGGGTGCTTCTTGGCGCATTGCTGGGGAAAGCCTCACGTTTCTTGAGCTCATAGCCAGCCCATCCGGCTCGCGCATGATGCTCACCGGCACTATGCTTATTGGCAGCTGAACTTGAGCGGTAAGGTCTTGAATGATGCGAAGTTGTTGATAGTCTTTTTCACCAAAATAGGCTCTATCCGGCATTACAGCTTCAAACAAGGCTTGCACTACGGTAGCCACTCCCGCAAAGTGTCCCGGGCGGTGCTCCCCTTCCATGACTTTGTCTAAGGTTCCAAAATCAAACTGGCCAATGCTGGCGCCATATGGGTAAATCTCTTGTACGCTGGGAATGAATACAGCTTGGCAACCGTGATTTTCCAACAACCGTATATCTTCCTGCTCTGTGCGGGGATACTTTTCTAAATCTTCTGCGTTGTTGAACTGTGTGGGGTTGACAAAAATGCTCACAACACACACATCATTTTCTTGCAAACATTGCTGGACCAGGGAAATATGCCCTGCATGCAGTGCGCCCATAGTGGGAACAAAACCTATGGTTTTTTGCTGCTCTCTTTGCGCGGCAATATAATCTTGCAGCGCAGAGGTTTGACGAAATATTTGCAGGTTGCCCAATGTTTGAAATTTAACAGGTTTGAAACTGGCAAAAGTAATCACTTTGAGCATATATCATATAATTTTCGTAAATTTGCACAATATTTTATTCTGCCACAGGTGTGGCTAAAAACAAAGTACTATGCGAATTTTGTATGTTTCCACTGAGTTGGTTCCTTATACTCCGGAAAACACCCTCAGTAATACAGCACTTGAACTTCCAAAAACAATGTATGGCAAAGGCAACGACGTCAGAATCTTTTTACCAAGATTTGGCACTATAAACGAGCGTCGCCATCAACTGCATGAGGTGAAACGCCTGTGCGGCATCAACCTGATTGTCAACGACATGGACCAGCCGCTAATCATAAAGGTGGCTTCGCTACCCAATGACAGGTTGCAAGTATACTTCATAGACAATGAAGAGTATTTCAAGCGCAAAGGAATCTATGAAAGCAAAGATGGCGACTTCTTTGATGATAATGATGAACGCGCTATTTTCTACACCAAAGGTATTCTGGAAACAGTGAAAAAACTAAACTGGAAGCCTGATGTGATTCATGCTCAAGGTTGGATGACAGCCTTCATGCCACTGTATTTGCGCAAATACTATGCTGAGGATGCCTTCTTCAAAGATGTGAAAATGGTGTACTCTGTGTTTGACCACTCTTTTGATGGTGAACTTAGCGAAAATCTACTTTCTAAACTGGCTTTTGATGGTATTGAAGGTGAAGATGTGGAGCATTTGAAAAAGCCGAATTTTTCTAATTTGGTGAAAGTAGGCATTGAAAATTCTGATATAATTGTACAAGGTGATGAGGTGATTCCGAAAGAATTCATAGATCATGCACTAGACAATAAAAAAGAGTTTACCGGCTACCAAACTATAGACAACTTGTGTGAAATTTACCCTACTATCTTCAACGGCAACGGGGTTGAAAAATAATAAGCTCAGAATTTTTATGACAAAACACTTTCAAGGAAAATCTAAATTTTTCCTTTTTTTTATCATGGCATTTGTCTTTATGGCGTGCGAGCAGGAAGACCGATTTGTAGGAGCCGGCATCTTTGATTTTGCCTCGTTCAATAAGGTTGATTTGGGAGGTAGCGCGTATACTATAAACTCTGACTCACTACGCAGTGATAGGTCTCTTTTAGCCAATTCATCTACCGTGGTAGGTGTATATGATGAGCCCATCTTTGGCAAAACCAAAGCAAATTTCTACACACAAGTGAGATTGGGCAACCTCAATCACAATTTTGGAAACAATCCAGTGGTGGACTCTGTAGTGCTTTTTATCCCGGCAATTGCGTTCCAAAATGCTGACACCCTAGAGACTCAGCGAATTCTGAAAGAAACTAATTATACGCTGCAAAATCTTGAAGAAAGTTGCACTGTGACTGATACTACGTACAGATATGAGATCCGCAGACTATTTCGCATAGATTCTGTGTATGGCAACACACAATCTCCTATGACACTGCAAGTGCATAGAGTCACGGAGCCTTTGATGAGTATAGACTCTGCTCTATATTCCAACCGCAGTTTTGCTGTGGGAGAATTGTTTGGCTCTGCTAGTATTACCAACCAATTTTACAAAAATGCTATCATGCAATATAGCGATGCCGATGGCACACTAGATGCACAATTGCAGTCTGAAGACTTGATGCCAACCATGCGCGTGAAGTTGGAAGGCATGACGGATTTTATCCAACAAAATCTTGTAAACCAATCTAGTAGCTCAAACGTGCGAGATAATGCAAGTTTTGTGCGCAATGTGCTTCAAGGCATACGCCTAAGTGTGCAAGAGGAAAATGGTTTTTTACTGACCATCAACCCTACGCAATTGCGCTTGGCGGCATACTATTCTTATGACAATCCTTCATTTGTAGACACCAATGGTGACGGCGTGCATGACCCGGAAGAAGATTGTCCTGTAAGCGTTACAAAGCCACGCACTCGCGGCACGTATGATTTTATAGTAGGAACGAGTATCAATTCTGTTACCGGTGCTTATAATGTGTTTCACTCACACATCACAAATACAGGTGGTAGTATACAAACGGGTGTAAACAACGCTTCACATGTATATGTACAAGGTATGGGTGGTAGAAAAGCTATATTCCGATTGGATGACGCCCAACTCTCAGCTTTACGTGATTCTGTAAATCAAAGAGAATGGCTCATAACCCAGGCTCAAATAAAACTCTATCCAGACCATAGCTTGCAAGGAAACCTACCGTTACCGGCATACTTATATGCTTACAATTACACAGATGGCACCTTGTTGCCAGACTATGGTGGGAGTTCTTCAACTGAAAATATTTCAGGTTTTCCATTCAATCAAATCAGTTTACCGTATAACACTACTGATGGTCACTATACCATCCGTATCACGGAATTTGTAAAAAACATCATAGAAAATGGAACGCCCAACAAAGATTTGGCCATAGAAATGGGCAATTATTTAGCTCCGGCTACCGCTTATTATTACACTCCACGCAATGCATATTTCTCCAATCGAATTGCAAATCCTTACAGGGTTATTCTTCACGGGTCTCATCCCCAAGCAGGATTCGAGGACAAAAAGATGCAGCTAGAAGTGTATTACAATAAAAGATAAATCTTAACAATTAACTAAACAGAAAAAATTATGTGTGGAATTGTCGGGTACATTGGCAATAGAGAAGCCTATCCAATAATCATCAACGGCCTCAAAAGACTTGAGTATCGTGGGTATGACAGTGCAGGTTTTGTACTGAATTACCCAGAAAACTTTGAATTGGTGAAAACCAAAGGAAAGGTGTCTGAACTTGAAGAAAAAGCAAAAGCCAGCAAACTTACCGCCAACGTAGGTATGGGACATACACGTTGGGCAACTCATGGTGAGCCAAATGATTGCAATTCACACCCACATATGAGCAACAATGGCGAGCTTGTATTGGTGCACAATGGTATTATAGAGAACTATGAGTCTATTAAAATCAAACTCAAAGAGCTAGGTTTCACATTCCAATCAGATACAGACACAGAGGTGTTGGTGAATCTGGTGCAGTATTTCCAAGATAAAGAAAACGCAAACCTATGCGATGCTGTACGCTATGCTCTGAATGAAGTTGTAGGAGCATTTGCCATTGCAGTTATGAACAACAGAAACACTGATGAGATAGTAGTAGCTAGACTTGGAAGCCCGCTAGCCATAGGTATAGGTGAAGATGAGTATTTCATAGCCTCAGATGCCTCGCCTTTTGTAGAGTTTACCAAAGATGCTATATACTTAGAAGATGGTGAAATGGCATGCATACGCAGAGGTGAAAAAATTGATGTCCGTACCATCATCAGCAATGAAACTGTGGCTCCTTCAGTACAAGAGTTACAATTTGATCTAGAGCAAATAGAAAAAGGTGGGTATGACCATTTCATGCTCAAAGAAATATATGAGCAGCCAAAATCCATTCATGACACAATGCGCGGTAGATTGCTCACAGATGAGGGCATCATACGTATGGCAGGAATTTGGGATCACCAAGAGAGATTTAACTCTGCCAAGCGCATAATTATAGTAGCATGTGGTACTTCCTGGCATGCAGGTCTAGTGGGTGAATACCTGATAGAAGAACTTGCCAGAATACCTGTAGAAGTAGAATACGCATCAGAGTTCCGATATCGCAACCCTATCATCAAAAAGAATGACATAGTCATAGCCATATCGCAGTCTGGTGAAACAGCAGATACGCTTGCCGCGCTTAAATTGGCCAAAGAGCAAGGAGCCTTCATCTATGGTATATGCAACGTAGTAGGTTCATCGATAGCACGCATCACAGATGCAGGATCTTATACCCACGCCGGTCCTGAAATTGGAGTGGCTTCTACCAAAGCATTCACCGCACAGCTGACCATACTCAGCCTCATAGCCTTGAAGCTAGGTAAGCACAATGGCAACCTCAGCAAAGCTCGCTACCATGAACTATGTTTAGAGTTGGAAAACATACCAAAATTGGTAGAAGAAACCTTGAAAACAAATGATGCTGTTGTAGAAATTGCCAAAAAATTTAAAGACGCAGAGAACTTCCTGTATTTAGGGCGTGGTTATAACTTCCCTACAGCACTAGAGGGAGCACTTAAGCTTAAGGAAATCTCCTACATACATGCAGAAGGCTACCCGGCCGCAGAAATGAAACATGGCCCAATTGCACTTATAGACGAGAACATGCCAGTAGTAGTCATTGCTACCAAAAAAGGTCACTATGACAAAGTGGTATCCAACATTCAGGAAATCAAATCTAGAAAAGGTAAAATCATAGCCATCGTTACCCGCGGAGATTCACAGGTGCGTGAGTTGGCAGACTACTGTATAGAAATACCAGACACAGCAGAGGAATTCACTCCTATAGTAGCCTCTATACCGCTCCAGCTCTTATCTTACCACATAGCAGTAATGCGTGGTGCTAACGTAGACCAGCCAAGAAACCTGGCCAAAAGCGTTACCGTAGAGTAAAAAGCGATTTAACACAAAACTTACATAATTTGCCGGAAATATCCGGCATTTTTTGTTACATTTGACATAGTTCCAAAAACCCGTCTTATGGTGCATTTCATCTTTCCAACCAACTTTTCTAAGACAACACGAGGTATTATAGCCACCTTTATGCGTGAGATACTTCAGGCTCAGCCTTCTCAAAACATAGAAGTCACATTGCTTCACGCTTATGGTGTACCGACCTCTGGAGTGCACATGATGCGCAACATCAGCGAAAAACTGCGTGAAACAGCGCAAGAAGACATACAATATGAGCTACAAATACTCAAAAGAGAGCTAGGACACTTCAACAATTTACGGATCAACACTTGGATAGCAGAAGGATCATTGAGCAACGTCCTCAGCAGATTTCAGAGTGATAGTGGGCCGGCGCTCGTAGTCATGGGATTGCGTAGTGAAGGTAATTTTACCCGCTCCATTGCTGGCATGTCTAGTGCCAAACTAGTAAATCAGCTGAAAGATTCTGTACTTTTCTTGCCGGAAAACAAGAAATTTTCTCGTATCCAAAACATCACTTTCGCCACAGATTTGCAAGACTTCAGCAACCAGAGAGACTTCATAGAATTCCTAGGATTTGCCCGCTTTTTTGGCGCAGAAATCAACTTTGTGCATATAGACAATGGCAAAGTACAGCAACCAGAGCGCAGGTTTGAAGAAATATTTCTCCCAGCTCTCCAAAAATTCTCAGTGCCCTACAAATTCCAAAAACTACAAGCAAGCGACGTTAGTGATGCCATACAAGGCTATGCAGAGCAGACCAATTCACAGCTAATAGCCATCATAGAGCGTGATGACAACTTCTTCATAGACTTCTTCCGCGCCAATGTAGGCGACGAAATCGTAGAAAGCCGCAGATTTCCATTGCTCATGATTTCAGAAAACTAGGACTAGCAATAATTTTTTTGCGATCCCTCTTCCCATTGATAAATTGTACCAACTGCAAAAAAAATCAATGGGAATAAATAGGTCTACGGCTATAAGTAGGGCTTGCTGTTTTTTGCATATTTAATTGAAATTCAGTATATTTACG
>JAUNRT010000062.1 GCA_030535475.1 Weeksellaceae bacterium
TAAGTGTTTGTAAGTAAGTTGTTCCATACTTTTTTTACATTAAACAAGTTCTATTGTTAGTTGTTCCGGTTTGTGATGAATATAGCTTTAATTGACCTTCTTTTTCCAAAATTAAAATTCTTATTTTTGAATAGATTTAAATTCATTGGAATGAATGCAATTTTGAAAAACAATGCAGATATAATCTCTGAACTTTGTGAAGAACATAAAGTAAAAGAATTATATGCTTTCGGGTCTGTTTTAAATTCAAACTTCAACGAAGAAAGTGATATTGATTTGATGGTTAATTTTCTCCCTCAAGATGTTATTGAATACGCTGATAATTACTATGACCTGAAATTTGAATTACAAAAAATCTTTAAAAGAGATATTGATTTACTAGAAGAAAAAGCTATCAAAAATCCATATTTCAAACGTATAATTAGTGAGAATAAGCATTTAATTTATGGATATTCAGGTTAAAACATGGCTCTATGACATGCTAAACGCAATACAGGAAATTGATAGTTTCTTTATAGACAGACCTAAAAGATTTCTTGATTTTGAACAAGACATTTTGATTAAGCGTGCTGTTGAGAGAAATATTGAAATCATAGGTGAAGCAATGAATAGAGTTCTAAAACTGGATGAAAATATTGAGATTTCAAATTCGAGAAAAATTGTAGATGTAAGGAATAGAATAATTCACGGATATGACTCTGTTTCGGATGAAATAATTTGGTCAATTGTAGTGAAATATTTACCGATTTTACAAGAAGAAATTGAATTTTTACTGAAAGAGGAGAATTGAAAATTCGTATTACTTTGCCCTAAAACACGGTGAAAATTTTCAGTTCTGAGTTTTTTCACCGCATAAGAGTTATTGAATATAACAATTGTTGGAAATTAAAATAAGTACAAAAGGTTTTTGTTGCGTTTGGGTTTTTGATTGAGAGCTTTTGCGGATTTTGATTAGCTGTCACAAATATTTTCTTGTTTAGACGTTAATGCTAGCCAAACGCGGCAGGTGGAAGTTTTAATACCGCACAAAATAAGAAAGTCAATTAAAAGGCATTCAGCGCAGCTAAATATCGTATTGAAGAATAAAAAAAATGCATTCAGCAATGCTAAATGGCCTTGATGGTTGGCCGCGGCAGGTGGAAGGCGGCTACCCCGCAAGGGTTTTTGGCTCTTGCAAAATGTGAGCAAAAAAGGTATGGCGCGGATGCAGAATAACTTTTTTGCCACAATTTTGCAGCCAAAAACCCGCGGAGTAATAGCCGTACACCGACCCTTTTGTTGGGCAAACTTTCTAAATCTTCACTGATTTTGATTTTAAACTTTGACTCAAAAAAAATCCGTGACTACAATGCTAACCTTGCCCAAAAAAGGGTGCCGCCCAAAAAAAATTGGATCAAGGAAAATTTGTAGTGCTTTGTGGCAAAATTCCGGCTAGTAATAGCGCGGCTCTAGGAAGTTTTCAAGGTCTATGATGAGGCCAAAATGGTCTGTGTTGGATCCTGGATAGTACTGTGCATGGGCATATTCTAGCCTGAAACTGCTCACGCGCAGGCCAAAACCAAAGGTGACGCCGCTGAAGTTTTTGTTTTGCCTTGGGTTGAGCTCGTTGCCTCTTTTGAAGTTGTAGCCGGCGCGTAGGTTGAAGCCTCTGCCGGGGAAGAGTTCTGCGCCAACTGATACGTGATCTATGGCTTTGCGGTAGATGCTTGTGGGTTGTCCGGTGCTGGACTCCGGGTCTGACATGTCAAAGGTTTGCAGGTTGTGCAAGGTAGCGGTGACTTCTAATGGGACGTGCTCCAACTTGTGCGAAACGCCTAGATTGACCTGAAGTGGGAGTGGCTCACGCAATTGGTCATAGGGCTTGAGCTGATAGCCAAGGTTGCGAACGGACAGTGCCACATTGGTGTTATAATCGATGTCATGCAATACTACACCCAAATCTGCTGCGATGCCGTAGCTTCTGTACATTTCTATCTGTGAATGGATGAATTTGGCTCCGGCGCCGACGGTGAAAAAATCACTGATGTTGTAGGCAAAAGCTAACTGTATGTTGATGTCTTTGGCGCCAAAATTCCCGATGACTTGGCCAATCTCATCGGCAGCCATGAAGTCACCATAGTCCATATACTGTCCGTGTACGGAGAAGAAGCTTCTATCATCCCACTGATATGCGAAGGATGCTGTAGCCATCTGTATGTCAGCTAGATAATTGACATAGTTGAGCGCCAGCTTTTTGTGCATATTCTCGTTCATGAGGGCGGGGTTCCAATATGCCATGTTGGGATCTGCGTCCCACATAGATTGGGCGTTGCCACCTAATGCGGCTTGCCTGGGCGAGGTGGTGATGTTCATGAACTCATAGACCCTGGTTCCTGTTTGCGCAGGCAATAGCGCAAGTAGGAATAGGCATGCAATAGACAGGCTGATCCTGTTTTTCAATGGTGAAAACATCTATGGGTAATAACAGAAAACTTATAGTTTTGTTATATCAACTTGCTCTAATTGGTCAAAAAATCTATACGCAAGCATCTTGTAATATAGTTTGGCGGCTAAAAAATCTGAAGATTTCTCCTCTGGATTGGCTGCCAACTCTACGATGTCCCATCCTACAACTTTTTGGGTGTCAAATACTTTTTTGAGTAACTTGAGTGTGGGATACCATTGTAGACCTCCCGGCTCTGGTGTTCCGGTGGATGGAAGTATGGATGGGTCAAAGGCATCTAAATCTATGGTGATGTAGATGGGTGTGTCTTCTAATTGCGCCATGACATCTTCTATCCAATTGGGGTTGGCGTCTATCTCATGACCAAAAAAGGTCTTTTCACGATGCATGTACTTGAGCTCTTCGGTGTCCATGCTTCTGATGCCCACTTGTACCAAATTGTGCAATCTGCTGGACTCATATACGGCGCAAGCGTGATTGTACTTGGTGCCGTGATACTCTGGACGCAGGTCTGCATGTGCGTCAATTTGTAACACGGTGAGCTTGCCATACTTTTCTGCATAGGCTCTGATGGCACCGATAGACACTGAATGTTCGCCTCCGAAAACGGTAACGATTTTATCTTGCGCAAGGTGTTTTTTTACGGTTTGGAACACAGCATCTGTCATAGCCTCTGGACTGCTGCTTTCACTTACAGGTTCATCTACATAAACACCTATGGTGTAGGGCTCTGTATTGGTTTCTATATCATAGATTTCCATATTTTCAGAGGCATCTAATACCGCATCCGGGCCTTTGTCTGCACCCTTCACCCATGTGCTGGTACCATCATAGGGAACGGGTAGAAAAACCACTTTGGCCTGATCATAATCTCCGTATTTTTCTTCTACACCTGCGTAAATTCTCATATTTTATGTTTTTGTTTTTATGTGTACCGCCTTTTGTATTTATTGTCCGGTAAATGCCGTTTGGCGATAGCGGGGACAAATTTAATATAAATGTTTTGTAGAAAACAATTGCTTTTTCTACCTTTGTAACAGCTTATGGCTCATCCTTATCTCAAAATATTTGCAACAATGGTCTTTGCTGTGTTGGCGTTGCTATCACAGCAGGTTTCCGCTCAGTTGTATATAGGCGAGAATGTGAAGATAAGCTCCGGTACTTCTATAATAGTGGTAGAAGAAGATGTGGTATTGCACAGTGATAGCATATCTGGCGACGGAAAAATTCACGTATATGGCGGAAAATTGGTGACGTCATCAGAGCAAAATTCATCTGCAAAGGATATGGTGATAGTTCACAATCAACCTTTGCAAGATTCTCAAATTGACATAAAATCTAATCAAGAAAGGGCTTTGGTAGCCACTGCTGATGCTATAGAAGATAGTACACCTCTCCCTATACGGTATATAAATATTGAAGGGTTGGTGTATGATACACAAGAGCCGACCAAAGAGTCACAACCAAAACTCTCGGCAGAATTCCCGGTGAGCAATGCAGGATTTATAGTAGTTTCTTTACTAAAATTCCCGGCGCTTACTTCTGATTTTTACTATAACATACCAATTTATAGTTACACTTTACACAAGCGTTTCTCGGATTTCGCTGAACTTTACACTTCCCAAAATCCGACATCAATTTTCAGACCTCCGCGTTTGCAAGGATAATACACTAAACTTTTCTATACTAGCTTCCGGCAGCAGATTTTAATAAATCTCATGCGGGATTTTTTTTTGCTTGAAAGTTAAGTTGAATGTATTTTAGATTTTCAACTAGAATTTCGACTGTTTGATAAAAATTACCAATCAATACTGCCACGAATCTACAACGCCCGCAATGAAATGGGCAGCCAATCTGCTGGATCTACTGTCTATATCAAATTTCGGGTTCACCTCGGCAACATCCATCAGACGCAGTTTGCCACTTTGGGCGATGTAGCGTAGGAGTAAATTTACTTGATTAGGCAAAAGTCCCATAGAAGCAGGTGCACTCACTCCCGGTGCAAAGGCAGCATCAAGCACATCCATATCAAGTGTGAGATAAATGGCGTCTGTTTTGTTTAACAAGCTATCTATTAATTCAATAGAGGATTGCAGCGAGTGCAACACCTCTTCTGCAGTAGTGTATTTTACCTGCAAAGCTTCTGCAGTTTCAAATAATGCTTGCGTATTTCCATATTCTTGGATGCCAATGCAGATGTACTCAAATGGCATATTGATGGACTTGCAGTGTTCTGAAATATCAAAAAACGGTGTGCCAGAACTGGTGATGCCCTCCTTGCTTCTCAAGTCAAAATGTGCGTCAATGTTTATGATCCCAATTGAGCTTTCATTCTTGCTCAGCCCTAAGAAGCTTCCATAAGCAATTTCATGGCCACCTCCCAGGAAGATGGGCAGTGCATTGTGTTTTGTAATATCTGCAATTAGCTGCTGCTGCAGATCCCGTGCTCCCTCCAAATCTTCTCCAATACATAGCACATCGCCGGCATCATAGAGCGATAGGTTTGGATCGCGCCAAGGTTTTGAAGCCAGAAATTTTCTGATTTCTGTGGGTGCAGCGGCCGCTCCCGGTCTGCCTTGGTTTCTGCGAACGCCTTCGTCACAAGCAAAGCCGGCAATGACTACATTTTTACCGGTTGAAAGCGAAGTTTTGCCATCAAAGGCATTGACTTTTTGATGCCAACGCAAGCCCGCTTCACCGTCATTTTCATCTATTCTACCTTGCCATTGTTGCTCTTCAAAATATTTACGCATAAAAAAACCCACTTTATCTGTGGGTTAAATATACTAAGTGTTTACAAGCTTGCCAAAATAGATGAATCTATCATTAGACAAGTTACTTAGATGATTCTTTATGGTCTTAATTTGTCACGTGGCTGAAAATACTCTTTCTTATTCTCCACTTGGTGGTTGATTTTTTCACCTTGAGTTCCGCTTTCTGTCAAAGCCTTCTCTTCCTTGGTTTGATTGTCTTTCAGCTGCTGAGCTTTCTTCTTTTGTAGCAAAGCATCTCTCAAATCCTCAGGACCTGCATTGGTTTGTTCCGGTTTTTTTCTTTCCTCGTTTTGCTTATTTTTCTCTTCTGCACTCATAATTTTTGATTTATCAGAATTGTACTCATAAACTGTTCCAAAAACGCCATTAAGCAGAGATAACACCAGAACCTATCAGTTCATCATCCACATACCAAGCCGCAAATTGACCAGGCGTTGCCGCAGAAACACCGTCTGGGAAAATCAAAAACGCAGCTTGCTCATACCGCACAATTTGAGCCTCAAGTAGCATTTGCCTATAGCGTATTCTCGCCTTTACATGCATCACTTCTCCATAGCTAGGTTTCAAATCTTCTCGCAGCCAATGTTCCTCCTGTGCATCTATCTTTATTACTTTTCTGTGCAACCCGGGATGCGCTTTCCCTTCACCCGCATAGATTACATTTTGTTCCACATCTGTGTGCAGTACAAACATTGGCTCTACTCTCCCACCTATTCCAAGTCCTTTCCTTTGCCCCACGGTGAAATAGTGCGCACCAATATGTTCACCGATTTTCTTCAAATCAGAAATTTGGGTGTAATCAAACGTTTGAGCAGCTTGTTGCAAAGTGTCATAATCATACTTCCCATCCCAAGCATAGACATCCTCCTCCATCAGATTGGCCGGCACATCTAGAATATCGCCTTTTTTGGGTTGCAGTTGCTGTTGTAGAAAGTCGGGAAGGCTCACCTTGCCTATAAAGCACAAACCTTGAGAATCCTTCTTGCCGGCTGTCACCAAATCCATTTGCAGCGCCAGCTCTCGCACCTCCTTCTTTTGCAAATGACCAATCGGAAAGAGCGCTTTGCTCAATTGGTCCTGATTGAGTTGACACAAAAAATAGGATTGATCTTTACCTTGGTCCGCACCCGCCAGCAGTCTATAAATAGTTTTACCCTCTACATCCACCTCATCTCGCTGACAATAGTGACCCGTAGCCACAAAATCAGCTCCCAAATCCATGGCGATTTTCAAAAACAAATCAAACTTTATCTCTCTATTGCAGAGCACATCTGGATTGGGCGTGCGTCCCGCCGCATATTCCGCAAACATATAGTCCACAATGCGCGTTTTGTAGTCAGCGCTCAAATCCACCACCTGAAAGGGAATTCCCAACTTCTCTGCCACCATCAGCGCATCCCTACTATCCTCTATCCACGGACACTCGTCTTCCAAAGTCACATCAGCATCGTTCCAGTTGCGCATAAAAAGCCCAATCACTTCATAGCCTTGCTCTAGCAGCAAAGCAGCAGCCACGCTACTATCCACACCACCAGACAATCCTACAACCACTCTTTTTCCTTGCGCCAACGTCATGATTTCTCCTACTTTTTTATGATTTCCCTAGGCATATTTTGCTATTATTCCTTAGGGTTTGCAAAGTTATGAAATACTTTTTCTACCCACCACACACCCAGACAGGCACATCAGCTTAGTCAAAATTATCAGTGAAAATCATACTTTTGCACCGCAAAAATTTTCATGCAATACACAAAATGGGCAAAAACAAAATTTCAAGATTCGCTGAAAACCTCACTTTTCCACATCTATTCCAGCCATCTCGGCAAGAAATCATGAATGATTTCCCACTCCAAGGCAAGTGGAATCAAGAAATATTCAAAAACGACAAAAAGATAGTTGTAGAATTGGGGTGTGGCAAAGGCGAATACGTCATTGCCTTATCAGAGAGTGAGCCTCAGAACAACTACATAGGCATAGACATCAAAGGCGCAAGACTTTGGCGCGGAGCCAAGACCGTGCATGAAAAATCCTTGGACAATGTTGCCTTTATTCGCACCCAGATAGAGCTTCTTGAGTACGCATTTGCACCCGGAGAAGTCAGCGAAATCTGGATTACCTTTCCAGACCCACAAATCAAGTACAAAAGAGCAAAACATCGTCTCTCACACCCCTCATTTTTAGAGAAATACAAGAAAATTCTCAAACCAGACGGCATCATTCATTTCAAGACAGACAGCGAATTTCTTCACGGATACACACTCGGATTGTTAGCCAATATACCCTCAACCATCCATTTCAGCAATCACGACATCTACCACCCTTCCAACATGGAAGTGCCCAAAGTTGCCACCTCTACACAAACATTTTACGAGCAGCAATACCTCAATGAGGGCAAGAAAATCACATACATCCAGTTTAGCTTAGAACATTAAAAAATTTTAAAGCCTCAAATTTAGTTCAGCCCTAATTATTTTTATGATTTGGGCGGCACCCTTTTTTGGGCAAAAAACGGCAATAGCTTAGCAAAACGTTTTATCCAAAATCAAATGCATTAAAATCAAGAGGCGTATTATTTCCTTGCCCAATAAAAGGGTCGGTGTACGGCTATTACTCCGCGGGTTTTTGGCTGCAAAATTGTGGCAAAAAAGTTATTCTGCATCCGCGCCATACCTTTTTTGCTCACATTTTGCAAAAGCCAAAAACCCTTGCGGGGTAGCCGCCTACCACCTGCCGCGATTGCTTCGATTATCAATTTTAGATAATCATCGTGCCATTCTTCGCTTTATCAGATGATCTCCAAAGGAAAAAGCTATCACTCACACTTTTACAATTCAAAAAAATGTCATACTTTTGCACCTCGTACATAATAATCATTAAAAAATATTGGCATGTATTTATCAAAAGAAAAGAAGGAAGAAATCTTCGCAAAACATGGTGGTGAGTCAAAAAACACAGGTTCACCAGAAAGTCAAATCGCTTTGTTCACGTACAGAATCAAGCACTTAACAGAGCATTTGAAAAAAAATCACAAAGACTACAATACAGAAAAAGCCCTTGTGAAATTGGTAGGTAAGCGCAAATCGCTTCTAGACTACCTCATCAAAACCGATATTGAAAGATACCGTGCAATCATTGCAGAATTAGGTATCCGTAAATAAGAGTAAAGACTTAACAGAAAGCAAGTCCGCAGGGCTTGCTTTTTTGTTTTGGATATTATTGAAACAAATATGTTTATTATATGAATTATCAAGTATTTACAGAAGAAGTTCGTTTGCCTGACGGACGTTCCATTACCATAGAGACTGGTAAGCTTGCCAAGCAAGCAGACGGTGCTGTGGTAGTGAAGATGGGTGGCACCATGTTGCTGGCTACGGTTGTTGCAGCGAAAGAAGCCAGAGAAGGAGTGGATTTTTTACCACTCACAGTGGAATATCGGGAGAAATTCTCTTCCGCAGGCAAGATTCCAGGGGGTTTTATCAAAAGAGAAGGCCGCCCTACTGATGATGAAATTTTGACCATGCGTTTGGTCGATAGAGTATTGAGACCATTGTTCCCATCAGATTTCCACGCAGAAGTGCAGGTGATCATCAATGTGATTTCTTATGATGGTACAGTGATGCCGGACTCATTGGCTGGTTTTGCAGCATCTGCAGCCATAGCATTGACAGATATTCCGTTCAACGGGCCAATATCAGAAGTGCGAGTGGTGCGTATAGATGGTGAATATGTCATCAACCCTACATTTGAGCAATTAGCCAAAGCAGATTTAGACATCATGCTTGGTGCTTCTGCAGATTCTATTGTAATGGTAGAAGGCGAAATGGAAGAAGCTTCAGAGCAGGAAATGCTTGAGGCTATAAAATTTGCCCATGAATCAGTAAAAGAACAAGTACAAGCGCAGAAAAACCTTGCTCAAAAAGCTAGCAAAGGCGAAACTAAGCGCGAGTACGAGCATGAAACACATGACAGAGAGCTTCAAAGCTTGCTCAATGACTCTGTGTTTGATCAAGTATTAGAAGCAGCAAGAAAAGCTGATAACAAAGCAGATAGATCAGAGAAATTTGATACTATATACAACGAATTCCTTACTCGCTATTCAGAAGAGGAATTAGTGGATATAGCGCCTATGGCCAAAGGATATTTCTATGAAGCCAAGAAAAATGCCGTTCGTACAATGGTATTGCAAGACAAGACAAGACTTGATGGCCGCAAACCCAATGAGATACGTCCTATCTGGAGTGAGGTAGATTACCTACCGGGTTCTCATGGCTCTGCCATCTTCACTCGTGGTGAAACACAGTCTTTGACTACTGTAACACTAGGGTCATCATTAGATGCAGACAGAGTGGACAGCATTCTTGGAGAGTACGACAGAAAATTCTATCTACACTATATATTCCCACCATTCTCTACCGGTGAAGCAAGACCAATTCGTGGCGTTTCTCGTCGTGAAGTAGGACATGGTAATTTAGCAGAACGTGCTTTGAAGAAAATGATTCCTTCAGACAATGCATACACCATACGTGTAGTATCAGACATTTTGGAATCCAATGGCTCTTCTTCCATGGCAACAGTTTGTGCAGGTACTTTGGCGCTGATGGATGCTGGTATTCAAATCAAAAAGCCGGTTTCAGGTATTGCAATGGGTCTTATCTCAGATGAGAGCACGGGCGATTGGGTTGTATTATCAGACATCTTAGGTGATGAAGATCACTTGGGCGATATGGACTTCAAAGTTACAGGAACCCGTGATGGTATCACTGCTTGTCAGATGGACATAAAAATCAGTGGTCTTAGCTATGAGATCCTTGAAAAAGCTCTTATGCAAGCAAAAGATGGTCGTTTGCACATTTTAGATAAAATGCTCGAGACTATCTCAGAACCAAATGAGAACTTGAAGCCAAATGCGCCAAAAATCATCACTATGGAAATCGCGAAAGATTTCATTGGTGCTGTTATTGGCCCTGGTGGTAAAATCATTCAAGGATTACAGGCAGACACAGGTACTACTATCACCATAGAAGAAGTAGATAACAAAGGAGTTATCGAAATTTCCGGTGTAGATCAAGCAGGTATGGATGATGCTGTAGCCAGAATCAAGGAAATCGTATTTGTACCAGAAATAGGAGAAGTATATAAAGGACGTGTGACTTCTGTGAAGCCATTTGGTGCCTTTGTAGAAATCAAAAAAGGTACAGAAGGTTTGGTGCACATCTCAGAACTTGATTGGGCTAGAGTAAACCAAGTAGAAGACGTAGTAAATGAAGGCGACATCATAGAAGTCAAATACATTGAAAACGACAAGAAAACGGGTAAAATGAGACTTTCAAGAAAAGTTTTGTTACCAAAGCCTGAGCGAAATAAAGAAGAGCAATAAACTGCTATTCTTGAAGCAAAAAAATACCGTCTCACTGAAAAGTTGAGGCGGTTTTTATTTACGCTAAGTTTAAAGCCTCACAACGAAATGAATGACTTAGTCAGCTAACAGTATAGAAACCCAATTAACTTGATTTGGCTCAGCTCTCTTGGCTGTAGCTTTCCAATGCTCGCCTTATTTGCCCGGGCGTAGCATTTGAGGCAATCTCAGAACATTTGCCTATGTGCAGCAAAGGCATAAATCTCAAAGAGCCTTTCACGTTCTTTTTGTCCTGCACCAAATATGGTCTCAGATCTTCATATGAAGGTAATTCAATCTTTGTGTACAACTCGCTTATATGATAGGCTATTTCAGAAAATTCAGCCTCAGACAAGTAGCCTGCCTGCACACTCATGTGTGCTTCCAAAATCATGCCTACTGCTACCGCTTCACCATGTAAAATAGGTGATTTGTCAGAAAAATAGGACTCAATTGCATGACCCAATGTATGTCCAAAATTCAAAGTTTTTCTTGCTTTTTGTTCATAGAAATCATTTTCTACAATTGTAGTTTTTATTTCTACTGAGCGCTTTATATACACCGTCCAATCTGTGTGATTATCTGCCGGCACATCTGCACGTAAAAACTTCAAAACATCCCAATAGATGCGATCTGCGATAAGTCCATGCTTTAGCATTTCTGCAAAGCCGGCCAACATTTCTCTTTCTGGTAAGGTTTTCAAAAACTCTGTTTCTATGAGTGTGAAATCCGGTGAAGTAAAAGTTCCAACTTGATTTTTAAAACCACCCACATTTATTCCATTCTTACCACCTAAAGAGGCATCTACCATAGCCAGCAATGATGTAGGAACATTTACAAAGCTGATTCCACGCTTATACGTAGAGGCCAGAAATCCACCAACATCTGTAATCATGCCTCCTCCAAGATTTATGAGCAGTGAATTTCTATCTGCTTTCATCTCAAGCATGGCATGCCACAATTCATGCAATATCTCCGGGGATTTACTGCCTTCTCCCGGAGCTATATTTATCAACCTCAACTCATAACCCACTAGGTGCTGCACTAATACTGTGAAACAGTGTTCATAAGTGTTGTCATCAAGTAGTACTATAATCTCACTAAACTGAGAATCTCTTATGTAGTCTTTCAATGCCTGAAAACCATCATTGAAGAAAACCGGTGTTATCTGCATTATTTTTCTTTATCTATCACTACAAACCGTTTTGCCAACCTGTGACAATTAGCACATCCTATGCTACTCAAACTCACTAAAAACGGCTTGCGTTCATGGAACGAACTTACAATATTAATTTCAAAAATCATTTCTCAACCGCAGCATATAGCAAAAAATAGTCCCAAAAAGACACTAAAAACAGCTCAGACATCCATTTCATGTTAATTTTTTTGCAAAAACTCCAAAAAACTGACCAAAAACCCCTATTTACTGAGATTTGGCTTTTCAAAATTCAGTTTTATCTACCTACCTTTGTGTACTTTTTATAGACCGCCTTATGCAATTGTTTGAAGACACAAAGACCGCCTTCCGTTTGATGAGCAACAATGATTTGCGCAAAGCCTATGGCTTGTTCAAATCAGTGGCCAATCCGAGCTTGGTGACGTTTGGTGCCTGGTTTTTAAAATTTGGCAAGCACCTTCCCGGCATGCGATATTTGCTGAAAAATACAATTTATTCCCATTTTTGTGGTGGAGAAACTATTACTGATTCTTTGCAAACAGTAGAAAAACTTCATACACAAAACGTGTATAGCATACTTGATTTCAGTGTAGAAGGCAAAGAAGAAGAAGCAGAATATGATCACTGCCGAGACGAAATTTTGCGCAATGTTGACCTTAGCCGTCAGCGCAAAGAAATACCCTTTGTAGTTTTCAAACCCACTGGTTTTGGCAACATACAGCTATACACCAAAGTATCTGAAGGAAAAGAACTTACAGATGCTGAAAAGGTAAGCTGGCAAAGAATTGTAGAAAGATTTGACAGTGTTTGCCGCCGAGCTTATGACAATGATGTAACCATCATGATAGATGCAGAGGAGTCTTGGTTGCAACCTGCTGCAGACAAACTTGCTGAAGATCTGATGCAACGCTATAATCAGCATAAGTGCATTGTTGTGAACACTTTGCAAATGTACAGACATGATCGTCTGGCCTATCTGAAAAGCGAATTTGAGCGCGCAAAACAAGGCAACTACAAAATAGGATATAAAGTGGTGCGTGGTGCATATATAGAAAAAGAACAAGATCGCGCTGCCAAGCTTGGCTACCCATCTCCTATTCAGCCTAATAAGGAGGCCACCGATCACGACTACAATCAGGCGCTTGAGTTTATCACCGCTCATCATGACACCATTTCGCTATTTGCAGGCACCCATAACGAGGTGAGTTCCAAACTTCTCATGGATCTTATAGACCAACACGGTTTTAGCCATGATTACCACAAAATGTGGTTTGGACAATTGCTTGGCATGAGTGACAACATAAGTTTTGTGGTTGCAGACAAAGGCTACAATGTTGCTAAATATGTGCCTTATGGACCCTTGAACGATGTAATGCCTTACCTGATGCGCCGTGCGCAAGAAAACACTTCTGTTGCAGGACAAAGTAGTCGCGAGCTTCTACTGATAGAAAAAGAGCTTCATAGAAGAGGAAAACGATTCTAAGGAGATAGGAAAAAGGATAAATTTTTCATTTAAGAGTCTTCTGGCTGAGCAATCTAGGTGCAATTGCGCTAAATGCTGGTTTGAACAATGGATTGCAGGATTCTCTCTGCGTGTTCGCGAGAGTTTTCAATAAAATATTTAGACGTGTTTTTGCCGCCGCAAATCACTCCTGCCACATACAGTCCAGGAATATTGGTTTGGTGAGTGGACTCATCATAATAAGGCGTTTCAAACTCATCTGCTTGACACTGCACTCCTATTTTACGTAGAAAATCAAAATCCGGAAGGTAGCCTGTCATGGCAAATACAAAGTCATTTTCCAATTCTATGAGTTGACCATTTTGGGAAATGATGATAGACTCTTCTTTGATTTCTACAACTTTTGATGAAAAATAGGCTTGGATAGCGCCCTCTTCTATACGGTTTTCTATATTGGGTTTTATCCAATATTTCACATTGTCCGGTATTCTTTCTTCACGAATAATCATTGTAACGTCTGCACCTTTATGATAGAGTTCTAATGCTACTTGGGTAGCACTATTGGCGGCTCCAATCACAGCTACTTTTTGCTGTATGTATGGGTGTGGCTCATCATAGTAGTGTGACACTTTGGGTAAATCCTCTCCCGGCACATTCATGAGGTTGGGCTGACTGTAAAAACCTGTGGCAACAACTACATTCTTGGCTCTATACTCTGATTTTTCTGATTGGACGTGATACACCTCATTTTTCTGGACATGGAGCACTTTTTCATAATATTTAATGGGCAAATCCCATTGCTGAACTACACGTCTGTAGTATTCAAGTGCCTCGTCTCGCAGAGGTTTTTCATGATGAGAAATAAATGGAACATTGCCTATTTCCAGCTTCTGTGAAGTGGAGAAGAATTGCATGTTTTTTGGAAAGTGAAACAAGGAATTTACCAATGCGCCTTGTTCCAAAATTAATATTTCAAGATTTCTTTTTCGAGCTTCAATTCCTACGGCAATGCCCATGGGTCCTGCACCAATGATAAGCAAATCATATGTCATATGACAAAATTACACAATTGTGCAGAATTGTTTTGGGGTTGAAGACAACATTTTGCTTCGGAGAAAAGCCGATAAAGCAAAGCATTGCACGTTGATTACCTAATATCGATAATCGAAGCACACGCGGCAGGTGGAAGGCGGCTACCCCGCAAGGGTTTTTGGCTCTTGCAAAATGTGAGCAAAAAAGGTATGGCGCGGATGCAGAATAACTTTTTTGCCACAATTTTGCAGCCAAAAACCCGCGGAGTAATAGCCGTACACCGACCCGCTTTTTCTGCAAAATTTATTTGGCACGCTAATAATACGTTGAATTATTGGCTGAAACATTTGACGACAAAAGATTCTAC